>JACQGJ010000294.1 GCA_016199605.1 Armatimonadota bacterium
ACGTAGATGGACTTGTGGTGGACGTGGTCGAAGTCCGGTCCTTCTCCACCGGGAATCTGCCGGGTTACCTCGTGACCAAACGGACCAAGGACCGGATAGAGAAACGGGCGAACCCATTTTTCGGTGTTGTAGACGTAGCTCGTAAAGAGCGAACCGCGGACGGACACGTCAACTTTTTCGCCGGGATCGTCCTTCAACTCGACGGGCCCATAGCTCTGGCAGCACTCCTTGCAGTCCTTCCCGGTGGTCAACTGGTACGTCGCCTCTCTCGCCGCCTCAAGCCGGTCGACGACGAAAGAGACCCTTACTTTGTCGCTATCTGGTGTTAACTGAGCGGGAATGCAATCGACCGCGTCTCCCTTCGCATTCAGCAAATCGACGCACGCGGGTCCTTCTCCCACCTCAGACGACTCCAGGTCCACCGAGACGGGACAAGACTCCCGGTTATGGTTCCCTGCGTGAACGACCAACTCCAGTTTTGCCAATGTGGTTCCTCCTTTTGGTGCAGCGTGAATCACGCTTCATATATTTATCTCACTTTAGCGCCCGTCGGCACGTCTCGGTCCGGCGTTATCAGTGCGAGAGGCACTTCGCCTCCAGCGGCCAGGATCATGCCCTGCGACTGGATGCCGCGAATCTTGGCCGGTTCAAGGTTCGCCACGATGACCACCGTCTTACCGAGGATTTCCTCCGGCGAGAACTGCTGGGCGATACCGGCAACTACGGTTCGCTGTTCGGTGCCCAGGTCAACCGTCAGTTGCAGTAGTTTGTCCGCGCCTTTCACCTTCTCCGCCGTGAGAATCTTTGCCGTTCTCAGTTCCATCTTCTGGAACTCGGCGAAGGTAATCGTCGGCTTCTCCGAAGGTTGAGGATCCGTGGTTGATGGTGGCTGCTCCACTGTTTTCGCACTTCCTTTCACATCCGTCTTGTCAATTCTCGGGAAGATCGGTTCCGGCTTGCGGGTCGTGTGTCCTTTGCTCAGGTCACCCCATCGGGTTGCGTCCTGCCAGCGCAACTCGGTGAATGGGACCGGTTCACCCAACTGTTCCCAGATCTTCTGCGTGACGGTCGGCATGAGAGGGGCCAGTGCCACCGTAACGAACTGTAGAGTGTCGAGCAACTCGGTTAACAGAAAATCGAGGGACTCGTTTTCGCCTCGCTTTGACTTCTCCCACGGCGCTTCCCGCTCGATGTGCCGATTGGCTTCGTTCACAATCTCGTTGATCCTCGCAAGCGCCTGGATGAAGTTCATGTCAGCGTACGCGCTTCCGACCTCAGGCAGCGCCGCTTCGCACACAGACCGCAGCGCGCTGTCGCCCCCGCGGTTCCCCGACACCTTGCCGTCGCGATAGCGGTGCAACATCGAGAGACTTCGGTTGAGCAGATTGCCGAGGTCGTTGGCCAATTCTGCGTTGAACCTGCCGATCAAACCAGCGCGGCGGAAATCTCCATCGGCTCCGAAGGCTACTTCCCGCAGCAGGCAATAGCGCATCGCGTCCACGGCAATCTGGAACTCGCACCCCGAGCTTTTCGCTAAGTCCCGAGCCAATTGCACTGGTTCAATGACGTTGCCTTTCGACTTCGACATCTTCTCCCCCTCGATGTTCCAGAAGCCGTGACCGAACACCGTGCGAGGCACCGCGATTCCGAGCGCCATAAGAATCGCTGGCCAGAAGGTCGCATGAAACCGGACGAAGATGTCCTTGCCGACGAGGTGAACGTCGCATGGCCAATACCGATCGAACAACGAGGCAGCGTCACTGTTCTCCGACAGATACCCGGTAGCACTGACGTAATTGATCAACGCATCGAACCATACGTACACGACCTGCCCTTGCGAGTCGGGGATCGACTCGGGCATGGGAATGCCCCAGGTCTGCATCCGGCTGATACAAACATCATTCAGCCCGGACCTGATAAAGCTGAGGACCTCATTCCTGCGTGAATCGGGGCGAAGGAACTCGGGGCGTTTCTCGATCTCTTCGATGAGTCGGTCGCCATACGCCGACAGGCGGAAGTAATACGACGGCTCTTCGACCCACTGCACATCTTTCCGGCACTCGGCGTTGGGACAACTCGGTCTTCCTTCGTTGACCTCTGAGGAAACCTCAGGCCCAGCTTTGAGTTCGTCGTCTGTAAAGAACGTTTCGCACGACACGCAGTACCAGCCATTGTACGTACTGAGATAGATGTCGCCCGACTCGTGGAGTTTTTCTACGAACCGTCGCACTACTGTTGTGTGGCGCGGCTCGGTAGTGCGGATGAAATCGTCGTAGGAGATGTTGAACTCTTTCCAGGTTGCCTTGAACCGCTCCGCCAACTCGTCCACGAAAGCCTGAACGTCCTTCCCCTCCGCCTCAGCCGCTCGCGCCACCTTCAGCGCGTTTTCGTCCGTCCCGGTCAGGAAGCGCACGTCCTTCCCTCGCAACCGCTCGAACCGTGCGCGCGTATCCGCGGCGATCGTGCAGTACGCGGTTCCCAGATGGGGGATGTCGTTGACGTAGTAGATCGGGGTGGTAATGTAAAAACTATCGCCGGGCAAAAGCAACCTCCGCAACGGATGAACAAGGTGTGAAGATAATAAACTGTTGAGGCGCTTAGGTCAAGGTCGCACGAGCGGCTACTCCTTTGTCGACGCGATTGTCACCGCGAAAGGAAGTGAGTATAATACGCCCGCCGGGTGATCGACGGTACAGAAGCGATGAACTTCCGGCGCGATACTGAGTATCTCGAACAGGCGAACCAGACATGCCCTTCTTTCCTCTGGTGGATGAGACACAGACTACGGTGCTACTGTCAGCCCGGTGGATTGCACCTTCGGGGGAGAAGTGGGACAACTACACGTTCCTCACACGTAAGTCATTTTTCCTCGATCGCGTACCTGCCCACGCCACCGTCCGCGTGTCCGCCGACTCCCGCTACGTGCTGTACCTGAACGGCAACCGCGTCGGTGCAGGCCCGGTGCGGGGAACGCACAAGCGCACTTTCTTTGACAGTTACAACGTTGTTGCGGGACTGCGGGAGGGAGAGAACCACCTTGCCACAGAAGTTCACTGCCCGGTCAAGCCCGTGACAATGGCGGCGCCACCAATTGCGCCAGCGCTGTTCGTACAATTGGAGGAGCTCGTAGAAACTGACTCCTCCTGGCAGGCGAGACCCGATCCCGCACATCGTCCCGACGCTCTCTTCTACACACACCACATTGGCTTTTCCGATTATCGAGACCTCCGGCTTCAATTGGTCGGATGGCAGGTCTTTGCAGATCGCGCTGAGGGTTGGGGGGACGCGGTGGATATCGCCGGCGCTCACGAACTTGGTGGACGACCGCTGGTGCCGCGAGATATTACCGCCCTCACCGAGGATTGCTACCGTCCCGCGCGGGTCGTCCTCTGCGGATCGGTACCTCCCCATGTTCCCGCGATTGAGACGAATCTTGACTATGCGGAACTCATGCAAGAGGAGGAGCATCTGGTCCCTGCGACTCCCCGCTTCCAGAATGCCAAGTCGCTGACGTGGGGCGGTCCCGCGCTGGTGCTGCCTGAGGATAGCGGTCAGGGCGCTTGCGTCATTCTCGACTTCAACCGGGAATTGTGCGGCAACTTCGTGATGGAGGTGGAGGCGCCAGCGGGTACCATTGTGGACGTTGGCTACGATGAGGCCGTGGCGGAGGGGAGAATCAACCCGCGACAGATCAACCCCAACCGTGCCGTGTATCGTTATGCGGACCGCTACATTCTCCGTGATGGTCCGCAACGCATCGAGAACCGTTTGCAGGAGCGCGGGCTGCGAGTGATGCAGCTTGTGTTCCGCCGTTTCTCCAAGCCTGTCCGCATCCAATCGCTTCAGGTGACCAACCGCATCTACCGGAGTCCAATCCGTGCCACCTTTGAGTGCGACCAGCCTTTCCTTAACCGCCTGTGGGAAATGGCGCGCCATACCCTCTCGACGTGTTGCCTTGATCTCTTCGTCGATTGTCCGTGGCGCGAGCAAACCCTGTGGATCGATGACCAGCCTTTCGAGAGTCTTTACTACCTGGAACTCACCTGCCATCCGGTCTTCGCGGCGCGGAACCTGCGAGTTGGCGCCGACGGAGTCCAGCCTGACGGGCTCATTCCTGCGAGGTACCCGTCAGCTTATCCCATGTACTTCCGCAGCATGCCCTCACTCTGGACGATCGTCCTGAGTGACTATTATCTTTACACCGGTGATCTAAGACTGGTTCAGGAGCTTCTGCATGTGATGGACAAGGCGCTCTCCGTCTACGACCGATGGAGGGACTCGGATGGGCTTGTTCCGTATCAGGAAGGAGACTGGAATTTTACTGACTGGGGCTATGACCTGAAGGGCGTGTTCATGGGGGGAAAGGCCGCGGTGCTCAATTTGCTCATTGCCGCGGCCTTCAAGCGAGCGGCTGAGCTGCACCACGCTGTCGGCGACGAAGAAGGCGAGAGGGAGTTCCACATCAGATCGAGGCAAACGGCGGAGGCCGTGAACAATATGTTCTGGCTTGATTCCGAGGGACATTACTTTGATTGCACCGAGCCGGCGGACGGCCGGCACACCTTCAGCCAGATTCCACACGCTCTCGCCCTGCACTCTGCACTGCTCAAGCCCTCACAGGTGCAGCAGGCGCTGTCTTCGATCCTGTCGCCGGAAGCAATACGCGCGGAATACGGTTTTCAGGTGTACGTGCTGAGAGCGCTTGCTGAACACGGACTCGCCGGCCAGGCCATGCACCTCCTTCGCGAGTTGTGGGGTCACGTGGTATGGTCTGATTCACCCGCCCTGTGGGAAGTGAGCACAGGGCGTAAAGCTCTGATCAATGGCTTCATGACCGCAGGAAGTCTGTGCCATGGTTACTCTTGCGCGCCGATAGACTTTCTGCAACGGTACCTTCTCGGCATTCGGCCACTCGAACCCGGCTTCGCGACCTTCACCCTCAAGCCACAGCCCCTGGGCGTGCTCTGGGCAAAGGGCGAGGTCCCGACACCGCATGGGTGCATCGCGATCGAATGGTATGCAGACGACGAGGGTACACTCCTGGCATCTGTCGAAATTCCACAAGGAACCGCTGCCGTCCTCACCGACGGGTCCAGAATCGAGGCAGGCAGTCATCGCTTGGAGATTTCGCCAGACAAGACCCGCTTGAACTGAATACTTCCTTGGAGGAAAGAGAATGTCAGAGTCACAACCCGCGCGCCGAGGTGCAATCACCATCACTCGCGAGAACGATCTGAAGGTAGACGGCCAACGCGATTGGGTGTCCGCTGAATCCTACGCCTCGTTGGAGCAGGAGGACCTGATTCGTGCAGTAAGCACCCAGGATGGATCTCTGATGCTCCGATCACAGGACCGGGGACGGAGTTGGACGCCCGTCGAGGGGATCGGCCCGAACAAGCCACTTGATGCAAGCCGCCATTTGCACACATCGGTGGCGACTCTCTGCCTTGATCCCGACAACGGGATGCTCGTTCGTTTCCTCACTGAGGCTATAGAATCGGCACGCGAAGGTGACATTCCCTATGCAGATGCTGTGGGAATGGGCCCTCATTTCCAGCGTGTCTACTACGAGGTCTCTCGCGACGGGGGCCGCAACTGGGGTCCGCGTCAACTACTCATCGAGCAGGGCGCGGAGTACGACGAGCAGCATTGGGCCCGTGACGTATGGTACGGACAGAGCTCCCTCATACTGGAAGGGAGACGCCTCCACAGGCTGCCCGACGGAACCATCGTAGCCCCATGTTACCTTTGGCCCACAAAGGAGCACATCGAGCGGATCTTCGCGGAAGAGGCAAGGCCACAAGAGCTTTGGGACGACGCGGTCTACTATGTGCAGTCCGTTTGTTTGCTCGGCCGCTGGCGTGAAGACCTGAGTGGCATTGACTGGCAAAGCGGAGGACCCATCCTCTTGCAGGGAGGCTACACCCCGGCGGGGACTTGCGGGTCGGACGAGCCTACGCTCGCCTTCCTCGATGACGGGAAGTGGCTTGCTGTCCTAAGGACCTCCACCTCCCACGTCCAAGAATTTCGGGACAAGAACATCCCCTTCCTTCGTCAATGCTCTGTCTCTACTGACAACGGAATGTCATGGCACGATGCACGCTCCTTGACGTTTGGCGATGGTTCGCCCGTCTACTCGTCTTCGGCCTATTCCGAGTTCATCAGGTCCTCCAAAACCGGGAACTGGTACTGGATTGGGAATGTTCTGGACGTACCTACCTTCGGCGACTGCGACCCGCGTTATCCACTCCAGATTGTCGAGTTGGATCCGCTGACCCTCAAGCTCAAACGCGACACGCTCACGGTCATCGAAGATAAGGGGCCCGAAGACTTGGAGCGGGTGCGGTTTTCCAACTTCCGCATCTACGAGGAGCGCGGCTCGGGTGATTTCGTGCTGCTTATGACCAAGGGCTATTCTGAGTTGCAGGAAGGATACCCGAACCTGCCCTTCCCCAGCTATCGTTATCGTATCCAATTGCCGGACTGAAACGGCGCAGAGGTGAGGAATCATGCAGAGACATCAGCCAATCTCGTACGGGTCGATCCCAAGTTCTCCCATCGCATGGACGGTGATTGCACTCGCTATCGCCCTCTTTCAAGTGGTAGCTTTCGCCAACGACGCAAGTCTTGTTGCGCACTATCCTTGCGATGAGGGGAACGGAGTCGCCCTGCATGACCGCAGCGGGAATGGGAACGACGGAAAGCTGAGCGGCGGGATGGCATGGGGCAGAGGAGCATCAGGCGCGGCCTTGCACTTCGATGGCAAGGATGGATACGTTGACTGCGGCGCACGAAGGGGCCTGAACCTTGGCACAAAAGGATCGATCCTTTTCTGGTTCAGTCCGGAAACCACCTGTCAAGGGGGACTCGTTGCATGGACAAAAGGTACCGAAGAATCCAACCAACGACTTGTCGTTGCTCTGAACACGTACGTTGCGGACCATAGCCGTGGCGAGGAGACATTCAGGGAATTGGGCGTGTATCTGTCGGACGGAAAGAACCTCTTCAGACCTTTTCAGTCCAACTTCCGCAAGGCCTACTTTCCACCCGCCGATCGGTGGCTCTTCCTTGCAGTGACTCTCAACGGTAGGTCTGTTGACATCTATCGGGACGGCGTCCTCGTTCACACCATCTTCCAGGCCCTTTCTCCCGATTCGAACGATATTCCATTGTGGCTGGGACGGTGCCTTGGCTTGGGTGGGGCAAGCGACTACTTCAGAGGATTGATGAGCCAGGTTCGGATCTATAATCGGCCACTCACGGAGCAGGAGGTTTACGGCCTCTACATGAAGGACGCGGTGGGCCGCGGGAAAGACACAACGGGTTTCGGTTCCCTTGGCATCAAGCCCACCCCAAATCCGCGGGCAGGAACAGTCTTCGCCGACTTGGATTATCGAGGTCTCGCGCCCATGCGGGAGGAGGTGAAGATCAAGGCAGAGCTGCTCAATCGGCGAGGCGTCGCCGTGAGGGCTGGCAATGTCCGCTTACTCCCCGCTTGGGGTCACGCCGAGGTCGTGTTCGACACGCATGATCTTGCCGCTGGACTCTTCACGATCAGAGCCTCCGCCAGCAAAGGAAGGCCGGCAACAACCTCGGTCAAATGGTCTGGCCGGGCGAAAGGATGGGAGAAGATCAGGGTGTTGAACAACTTCTGCTGGGAGTTGCTCAACGTGTCACCCGGCGCGAAACCGAAAGATCGATACCAATTCTCCAACCCCCGGCGTGGCTGGGTCTACATCGTCACAGAGGCGGGCGGCGATACCGCGCTGTCGCTCCCTGACGCTCAGCCTCCCTCCATTCATGTCGCAGGCAAGGGCACGCGGCAGGAGGCGATGCGCTGGTTGGATCAGGGCGAGTACACCCTTTCGGTGAGTGGCCAAGGGGCCCTGAAGAGACTCATGGTTCGTGCTGTTCCTACTCTCTCCTTCGGACACTATCCTCACGTCGGCCCGGACACAGGGGATGACAGCGCCTTCTTGGCGAAGTACGTCCTACCCAATATGAACACACTCATAACTGGCGGGAGGTATGCGTACCCCTCGATGAATCAAACGATGGAACAGTGGACCCGTGAGCAAGGCAGGCAATGGCTGCAAATTGTCTATCGTCCGGAAGCTCCCACTACCACAGAGGGGATTGAGAATTGGATAGTCAACTCAATCGGGATGAAGGACCCCGAGTTCCAGGGACTCATGATGGACGAGTTCGATCCCGGAAACGACAGGATGGCCTGGATCACAAGCTACTACGACGAGTGGACCTCCGCCGTGACAAAGGTGCTCTCCGCCAATCAGAACCGGGGTCGCATGGTAATTCCGTACTTCGCCTACAACATGTTTGACTATCAGAAAAGCTCTGAGTTCTTGAGGAGGATTGTCGCAGGTGGTTCCTACCTGGGCAACGAGGTGTACCTGGACGAGCAGGAGAATGCCGGCAAGTCCTGGGTCTTCATCAACGAAGTTCTGGCGGACCTTGCGGGTGAGTGGGAGAAAGCGGTGCCCGGGTCCATCGAGAATATGGTAGTCGTCCTGAGCTATCTGAGCCGCGAATACTGGAACCCCTCAGCAGATTTCAACGCGTACATGGATATGCAGATGGAGCACCTTGCGACACGGCCTGAGTTCTTCGGACTCGCAGGAATTGAGTGGTACGTCAGCCATCACTCCCACGAAGACCACATCCGGTATGCTGCGAAGCTGTGCCGGCACTATGGACTCGAAGGTCATACAGGACGTCTGAGCAAAGACCCTTACACTCTCCCTCACCTGAGGAATGGGGACTTCACTGAGGGAGCCATCGGATGGATCCTTCAGGCGGCGGAGCCTGAGGGGATCGCAGTCAAGCGTTGCACTGGCTACGGCTACCTCCAGGAACGTCGCGCACATTGGCCGTATACTGAAACGAGCGTGCTCTGGACCCGGCGGTCGGACAAGAAGCCGAACGCCTTCTCACAGAAGATCAAGGACCTCGAGCCGGGTCGTTTGTATGTTTTGCGGATCACCACCGGAGACTACCAGGAGTTCGTTAGAGGCACCTCCGCCGGGAAGGAACACGCGGTGCATATCAACATTTCCGATGCCGACCTGTTGACTGACTGGTACCGGACCAAGTCGTTCAAGAATTCCACTCAGATGTATCAATCCTGGACCACTGCCGGACCGTTCAGCGGGAAGAATCCATACTGCATGAACATTCATCACCGCATCTTCCGAGCCAAAAGCAAGACCGCCACACTTATCGTCAGCGACTGGAAGAGCGACACGGAGCCAGGCGGGCCAATCGGCGAGGAACTCATGTTCAATTCCATCTCGGTGGCCCCCTATCCAGAGCCTTGAGACTTGCGTCGGTCACGCGTTTCCGTCTTCACTATGTACTTTACCCGTCGCTGCCGTGAATTGCAGCGCGGGTCTTCCCACATAGCGTGACGGTGAAGTAGCTGAACCAATTCACCTCCCGTCAGGTCAGACTCACCGACCGAACAGACCAATGGGGATGCGAGTCCACTCCGCGGGGCTGTCGGGGTCGACAAAGAGCCTGCGAACGAGGTCTCTGTAGGCCCGAGCCAGAGGCTGACTGACGCCCTTGAGCACAACGGGTTGCCCGGCGTTGATGTTCTGGAGGGCTTCCTTCTCATCGTTGGGAAGAGTCGCCCAAGGCTCCTCTCCAAACAGCCGGCCTATCTCCTTGTTGCTCAATGTTGCCTTCTGGTCGAACCGGTTGAGGATCAGTCGTATCCGTTCCTTCGGCACTCCGGACTGGGTCATTGCAGTTAGGAAGCCCTGGGTTTCGCGCAGCGTCAGGATTTCCAGGCCGGTAAAGACCAGCAGGATGGAATCCACAAGGGACAGCATGGCCAGATGGTCCTCATCATAGAGAATTGGCATGTCGATGAGGATCGGGTCGAAAGTTTCCCCCAGCTTCTGCAAAAGGTGGCCCAGCAGGCTGGCGTTCCAAAGGCGTGATACCTTAGCGTATTCCATCTTCGGTGAACCAACCAGCACGGAGACGTTCTTGGTGTCCATCTGGATGCAGCGCGTAAAATCCTTCTCTTCCAGTTGGTCCGGCGGTGTATCGAGAAGATCAATCAGCCCGTGATCGGGTTTCACTCCCAGCATGATGGCGGGAGCGCCGAACTCAAGATCCACGACCAGCGGATTCTTCTTCAAGTCCTGCGCGACAACCGTGGCAATGTTGGATGTCAGGAGAGACTTGCCCATGCCCGCCCGGCTTGCACACAGAGCAACGACCTTCGGCGTTCGCCGTCCCTCGCTCACAACCGCGGTGGCGGCCTGGCGACGAAGAGCCTTGCGCAGGGAACGAGCCAGGCTCTTGTCATCTACCTGACTTTTCACAAGGTAGTCCTGAGCTCCCTGATCAAGGGCCGATTCCGCGTCCGTGTCTTCATCTTTGTCGGTGAGAACGACGATAGGAACCCGCGGAACGGCTTTCTGCATGCGGGTAAAGGTGACAAGCCCGTGACTGTCCGGCAGGGCGAGGTCCAGAATCACGAGACCAAAGGGGTCTTGGGTCGCCCGCAGCAAAGCTTCCTGAATGGTTCTGACATGAGTGACCTGGAAGAGTGGTGAAGTGGACGCCTGCAGCATCTCACGGATTCTGATCGCTGCTTCCTCTGTATCCTCCACCAGCAGCACTGCGACTGGCAATTCTTCAGACGGGGTATTGACCTCCAAACTCGCATCGTTCATGTTTCACCTTCGGAAGGATTGTTGGACTCGTTGGAACTCGTCCAGGAAGGCAACTACGAGAGGTCATGAATCTCACGCCACCGATTTTGTAGCGCGAAATTCCAATATCTCACGGTGACGTTCCTGTGCGAGCTCCAACTTCTAAGCGTTTATAGCCTATGAAACGTTCTTTGTCAATTCAAATGTAGCGGAAGGTGCGTGAACACCATCAGCCGCGGGAGCCTCCAGATGGCTCGCCGTCTCTCACCTTTCCCCTCGCCAGCGACGCGACCACTCCGAAGACGCACAGCAAGGTGAAGATCCCGAAGGCTATGTGCGCGCTCCGGAGGAAGGAGGCCACTGGGAAGCTCTCAGAGGTAATTCTAGTTCTGCCGAGGATGACAGCGAACAGAAGCATCACGATTCCCATGCTGAACATTTGGCCGGTGACTCGGGTTGTGCCCAGAATCCCGGAAGCAACTCCGTAGAACCGACGCTCCACCGAACTCATGATGGCATTGGCATTCGGTGACGAGAAAAGTGCGAAGCCGACGCCAAGCAAGACCAGGCACGCAAGGATGAAAACCAAGGAAGACCATCGATTTAGGAAGAGAAGTGAGAAAAGCCCTGCTGAGGTGATCGCCATGCCGATGGAAGCGACCAGGCGAGGTTCAGTCCTGTCGGACAATCGTCCGGCGAAGGGTGACAGAACGGCCATCATGATCGGCTGAGCAACGAGAACAAGTCCAGCCTTCTCTGCTGTCAGGTGTTTCACATATTGGAGATAGAGGCTGAGCAGAAAACCCACGGCAAAAGTGGCGCTGTAGTTGACCAGAGCTGCGAAGCACGAAAGCGTGAAAGGCCGGTTGCCCTTGAACAGCCGCATGTCGAGGATCGGGTTCTCAAGCCGCCACTCCAACCGGACAAATCCCGCCAGACCGATCGCCCCGAGAAGTATGAGCCAGACAGCGGGAGCTTTTGGCAGTTCCGAGAATCCAAACATGATCGCCGTCAGCGACAGGCTGTAAAGCAGAGCACCTCGCACGTCGAACCTTTCCCCCTTTGCCTCTGCCCACTCGCCTTCCAGCTTGCGCGCAAAGCGCAGGATCACAAGCTCCAGGGGAAGATAAGAGACGAAAATCCACCTCCAGCCGAGGTGCTCAGTGATAAGACCGCCGCAAAAGGGGCCTACGGACAGTCCCGTGTAGACCGCTGCGACAGTCAAACCGAGGGCCTTTCCGCGTTCCCCAGCGGGATACACCGAGCTGAGAATCGCAACTCCCGTACCGAAAATCATCGCCCCGCCCATCCCCTGCAAAAAACGGAAGACGATCAACGTCGCCGACGACGGGGCGACCGCGGCGAGAAGGGAAGCGACAGCGTCGATGACGATCCCGCACACGAAGATCCTCTTCCTGCCGTGAATGTCGGCCAGCTTTCCGAAGGGAACGAGGAACATTGCCGCGGCCAGCAGGTACGCGGATGAGACCCAACCCAGCAATACGGCGCTCATGCCGAAGTCTCTGCCAATGGCAGGCGTGGCGATGTTCACGGAGGAACCCATGAAGGGGGTGAGGAAGGAACTCAGCAGAGCAATGAGGAGAGCAGAACGCTGGGTGTTGGACGTGTCAGGTTGTGTCAATCGTCGGCTTCCTTGTCTTCCGGTGCGAACGCCTCGTAGAGTGATTCCACAAAGCTGTCGGCGGGATCGGCCTCCAGCACCACGACTCCATAACGCAGTCGCAGGCTTTCCCCACGCTCGACCGTCAGTTCGCCTTCCATCAGCAACCCCGCGCCCATCAGGTTCTTACGCGTAAACCAGCATGTCGGGTACCGAGGATTCGAGGGGTGATCGAACATCACCACCGCGCCTCCGCACGCTCCGACGGCACAGCACCATCGAGCGCGCGTGCCCATGATCGCCTCGTGTCCGTGCCGCCCTTCACTGGTGTGATGATCGGCGTCGGCGAACGGCGGTCCCATGCGGAGCTCAAGGCCGCTGTACCGCGCCGCTTTCGAAGCGGACATTGTCAGTGTTCCCACTTTGGGTTCGATGATGGAGGTGATGCTCCAGAAAGTGCCGGGACGATCCGTCAGAGAAGTGAATTCAAAACGTCGTTGTTCAGTTGCCATGACGTCATCCCGCGCGTTGCGCCAGGTCACGGTCTCCTTGACGATCACCATGTCACCCTCACTCGTAATGTCATCGAACGATTCGTGAGCTTGCCGGCCGTGAGTGTTGGGGACGTATTCGTACTTGCCGATCTCCGGCAGATACCACGGCCCGCCCCAAAGGTTCGCATCGTTCACATGCACCCAGCCGTAATAAAGCCCGGTATGCCAGGCATGGTCAGCGGGTCGGTACTCGGTGATCAGCTTTCCACTCGGCGTGTAGATCGGCGCGAAGCAGGGCTTGGGGGATTCGGTCCGGGGCAGTTCCTCAGTGACGCGGTAAAGCGTGACAAGATGGTCACCGTCCCATAGTTCAAAGCCGAGGCAGTTCGTCTGCAACTGGAGTTTGCTCATCTTGATACCTGTTCACTCATAGAATGATCCGCCGCAGTCAGAGTCGTATCAGCGCCTTCACCAGCCGCCTCTCCCACAACGCCTCGAACGCCGGATTGATCTCCTCCAGCGAAAACGGATGCTCCATGTCCAGCCAGATCGACGCGTCCAGTTTGCCCGCTCGCACAAACTCGACAATGGCCTCGTGGGCTTCCGCCTCATCGTAGCCGCTACTGAGGTACGTGAAGGTGCCGCGGGCTTTGGTCGGATCGAGGTACCACGTCCCGTAGTCGTCGATGCCGTAGATCGTGATGGCTCCGCCGGGCTTGAGAAGCGGCAGGGCCATCTCCATCTGGCCGGTTTTCCCGACCGAGTCGATGATGAAGTCGAAGCCCTCAGGGAACGATTCGGCTATCTGCGCCGTGAGGTCTGGAGCATGATAGTCGAAGAAGTCGGTCACTCCCGCGCGGCGGGCAACATCGCTTCTCGCGTCGTTTCCGACCATGCCGATTCGGGACACGCACAGGTTCCTCGCGTGAGAGGCAAACGACAGACCGACACCTCCCGAACCGATCACGAGAAAACTTCCCGCGTCATTGACCCCCATGCGGGTGATGTAGCTGAAGGTCTCGCGCCACGTGATGAACATCGTGCCCACCGCAGGCTCGATGTCGGGAGGCAAGATCTGGTTGATACGATAGGATCGCCACTCCTGCTCCGGGAGCCCGTCTTCTTTCATCGCCCAATGATCGCGGGCGATGCCGTACTCGGCGAAGCCGCCCCAGGTGGCCGCTAACCCACCACCGGGCGGGGCGGGAGTCCCCACGCGTGTCACGCGGTCACCGACCTTGAAGTTGCGAACCTTCTCCCCGACCTCGACCACCTCGCCGGTGCTTTCGTGGCCGAGGATGGTGGGATAGCTCACCGGCCACGGAAAGCGTCCATGAATCAGATGGTTGTCCGTTCCGGTGCATGTTGCGCCGAAGAGCAGCTTGCACCTGACCTCGTAGTCACTCATCGTTGGCTCGGGGATCTCCCGCACCACGAGCGCTCCCGGTTTCTCGACAATGGCTGCTTTCACTATGCCACCCCTGGTCCCCTGTAGTTCCATCCAAACGGCAGTCCGAACGGCTCGGAATAGGGGCGAAACGGAACCATTGCAGCAATTTCGTCCAGCCGCTTGAGGACATCGAGTGACAATGCTCCCTTTCCGACAGCCGCGACATTCTGCTCCACCTCCGCAACTGACCGCGCGCCCATCAACGTGCACGAGACGTGCGGGTTGGACAGCACAAACCGCAGCCCCATCTCGGGTAAGGGAATGCCCGTCTCATCCAGGAATGCATACAGCGATTGGAACTGCGCTCGACGTGGCGGACTCAACCAGCGGGCACCGCAGTTGACCTGCTCATCGTGTCGCCGCGCCAACGCGCCTTGCTGAAGCGGCGACCCGATGATGATGCCCATGCCCTGCTCCACCGCCGCGGGCAACACAGCGATCTCGGCCTCGCGCCACAACAGACTGTAGTTGAAAGCAGTGAGCACGACATCGAACTTCCCTGTTCGGATAATGTGCGGTATTTCGTAGGCGGTTGTTCCGCCCAATCCGGTAAAGTTGATGATGCCGTCCTGCTTCAACTCGTCCAGCACTTCCATCACCGGTCCATCGAAGTGGTCCCAGTCGGTCCACCAGTCGCACTGTCCGGGACGGTCAGGCTCGTGGACCATCAGGAGGTCGACGTGGTCGCGTTTCAGCAGGCGCAGGCTTTCTTCCACGGATTGGCGCAGACAGGACTTGTCCTGTGGATTGAACGGCTGCGGTCGTCCACCCAGTTTTGTTGAAATGATGAACGAAGTCTCAACGCCATCGAGCGCCTTCCCCAGCACCTCCTCGCTGTTGCCGTAAGTCGGGGCGGTGTCGATGTAGTTGACTCCCAATTCCAGTGCCCGGTGTATTGCCGGGCGCGCCTGCTCGTACTCGCCTCCATAGGAGGAGACAAACAATCCACCGAGGGAGAGTTCGCTGACTTGAAGGCCGGTCTTACCGAGGGGTCGTGTGTTCAATTGCTCCTCCTATCACTTCGATTGGTTTTGATCAAACTGCGCTATACCAGCATATCGAATACCTGCGTCGACATCCTCCGCCGAGAGGTGTAGATATGTAGATATGATGTCCGATCGTGACGCGCCGCTCGCGATCAATTCCAGGAGAAACTCAACGCTGATGCGAGTGCCCTTGATGCACGGCTTCCCCCCAGAACGGCAGGGTCACTTGCGATCCTTTCAAACATGGTTCCTTGCCTCCTGATCAATGTCGGGTGGTATGCTACTCGTCCGTCACACATCCCTCCGACGCGGACTTGACGCACTTGATGTACTTGAACAGCGTGCCGCGGGTGGCCTTGTAGGGCGGGGCGACCCAAGCGGCGCGGCGGGCGGCCATTTCGGATTCGCTGACGTCCACTTCGATCGTGTTGTTGATGCCGTCGATGGTGATGAGGTCGCCACTGCGGACCAGCGCGACGGGGCCGCCTTCCTGCGCTTCAGGTGTGATGTGACCCACGATGAATCCGTGCGAGCCGCCGGAAAACCGTCCATCGGTGATGAGCGCGACATCCTTGCCCAGTCCGGCCCCCATGATGGCAGAAGTCGGGGTCAGCATCTCGGGGAGTCCCGGCCCGCCTTTGGGGCCTTCGTAGCGAATCACGATGACGTCCCCTTTGCCGATCTGGCCGCGTTCGAGCCCGCCGAGCATGTCCTCTTCGGAATCGTAAACGCGAGCCGGACCGGAAAATCTCTCGCCCTCTTTGCCGGTGATTTTCGCGACGGCGCCCTCCGGCGCAAGCGAACCCCGCAGAATCTGAATGTGACCGGTTGCCTTGATGGGATTTTCGAGGGTGTGGATGACATCCTGACCTTCCTTGAGCCCCGGCACGTCTTTCAGATTCTCAGCAACCGTCTTCCCGGTGACCGTCAGACAGTCGCCATTGAGCAAGCCCTTGTCGAGCAGGTACTTCATGACCGCGGGCGTCCCGCCTACGTTGTGAATGTCTTCCATCACGTACCGGCCACTCGGTTTGATATCGGCAAGGAAAGGCACACGGTCGCTAACTGTCTGGAAGTCGTCGATGGTCAACGGAACATCAACCGCCTTTGCAAACGCGACGAAGTGCAACACCGCATTGGTTGATCCTCCGAGAGCCATGACGACAGCCATGCCGTTCTCAAAAGCCGCGCGAGTCAAGATGTCTCTGGGCTTGATGTCGTTCTCCAACAGGTGACGGATTGCAGCCCCGGCGTTGAAACATTCCTCGAGTTTTCCCGGATCCTCTGCTGGAGTGGACGAACTGTACGGCAATGATATTCCCAGGGCTTCGATCGCAGAGGACATAGTGTTCGCTGTATACATTCCGCCACACGCGCCCGCTCCCGGGCAGGACTTTTTGACGATCGCCTGCCGCTCTTCTTCGGTGATGCGTTTTGCGAGCCATTCCCCGTAGCACTGAAAGGCGTTCACGATGTCCAAGGGGTTCCCATCAAGACTGCCGGGCTTGATCGTCCCGCCATAGATCATCAACGACGGCCGATTCAGACGCGCCATCGCAATCACACTTCCCGGCATGTTCTTGTCGCAGCCGGGAAGGGCGATGAGAGCGTCGTACCAATGGGCCTCCATGACGGTCTCGATCGAATCGGAAATGATGTCGCGCGACTGGAGCGAGTAGCTCATACCT
>JACQGJ010000295.1 GCA_016199605.1 Armatimonadota bacterium
CGGTGTTGAGCGTCCCGAATCAGGACTCGCAATGGTTTGGGAGGTCCCCGCTTCGTCGTCCGCCCGAATGCGGCTGCGGAAACTGTGTGGCGCTTTGTTGTCCCCATAGCGGTCTCGCGGCCATTGAGTTGTGGTTCGCGCAAGGCAATGTCGAATCAGAAGGAGTAGCTTTGACCACTTCCCAGTCCTCCGCCTGCGAAGGAGCGCTCCTCCGCATCGCGCGATCACTTCCCGCGGAGCGTGTGGCCCAACTTCTGGATTACACCCGGTACGTCCAATCGCAAACCATCGAGGGCTTCGGACTCATCGAGGAGAATGGTGTGTGCGAACTCGCAGATTTCGATTCCTCCTTCACGAGTATAGTCCTCCTCCGTTCCCCCACACGGCAAGTCCACGGGGATTGACAAGCCATCCCGTCAAAAGGCATAATGCCGCACTCCAGTTGTCACGGAGGCACCATGGCTCGAAGCGTAGAAGCGTTCGGCATGACCGCTTGCCTGATAGCGGTGCAATGGTCCCTTGCCTTTTTGGCGGACGTCGTATGGGCGGCTCCGACACCTGTCGCCACGGTGGTGACAGCGCGCGGCGCCGTCGTGGTGCAACGCAAGGGAGCAAAAGCCTTCCTCCCGCTGAAGGAGCGGTCCTCTCTCTTTGCGGGCGATGTCGTCGGTGCTCAAGCGAGAAGCGGGGCCACCGTCCTCTTCAGCGATGGTTCGCAAGCTCGATTGAAGGCCGACTCTGCAATCGAGATCACTCCCCCCACCTCAGTTGGCAAAGGCAGGCAAAGCCTCTTCCGCGCTCTCGCCAACGAAGTCTGGGCGCGGGTGCGTCCCAACAAGGCCGTGCAGACCCCCAGCGCCATCGCAGGAGCGCGCGGCACCGAGTTCCACCTCCGCGTCGATCCGGATGGAACCACCACCCTCACCGTGCTGGAAGGTGAGGTAGACTTCTTCAACGAGCTTGGAGCGGTCGCGGTCGGCGCGTCCCAGCAGAGCGTTGCGCGCCGCGGTGTCGCCCCCACTGCTCCTGTCACTGTCTCCAATGCGGGTTTCACCATCGAGTGGACGCTCGAGCTGGATCGCGTCGCGATCCCTCGGGAGAAGTTCTTCCTCTCTCCCGACCGCGCGCAGGCAGAGAGGGAGGTCAGGCAACGGGCCGAGAGCGTTAGGCAGAACACCGACGATCCCGCGGCGCACTTGAACCTCGGGGATGCCCTCTTCGACACCCACAGGTTTGAGGAGGCCCTCAAGGAGTATGAAGAGTCCGACCGGCTGTCCCCCCGGCAAGCGCCGACACGCACGCGTATCGGCTCCGCGCTTTTGGAGTTGGACCGGCTGGACGAGGCGGAGCAGAGCTTTGAGAGCGCCCTGGAAGTTGATGCCCAACACGCCCCCGCTCTCGTCGGCCTTGCCATACTGCAACTCTCTCGCGGCCGTCCCAGGGAGGCGCTGCAGGCGGCGGAACAGGCGGTTGCGGCGGACGCGCAGTCGGCGGAAGCGCACGTTGCGTTCGGGCTCGCGCTCATGCGACAACCCGGAAGATTGGCGGAGGCGGCAGTCGCCTTTCGCGCGGCGCTTACGGGTGAGCCGTCGAGCTATCGCTACCAGGCCCATGCGTGGTTGGCGATGGTTTACTCCGCACAGGACGACCACGAGACTGCGCTCAGAGAAGCGAAGACAGCCGTTGAGCTGGGGCCGCGGTCCGCGTTGGCGCACGGCAATCTCGCGCTCGTCTGCTTCTTCAACGGCAAGACCAACGAAGCCCGACGCGAAGCTCGGCTTGCCGTCAGGCTCAACCCGGACTCTGTAGCGGCAAGGTGCGCCCTGGCTCAGGCATTTCTGGCGCAGGGCGACGTGGACGCCGCAGCCGCTACGGCTGCCAAAGCCGTCGCCCTGGACTCGGACCTGCCGCAAGCGCAGTATCTCCTCGGCATCGCCGACGCGCAGCGACGCGACCTGACCCGTGCCGCGCGGGAGTTGAAAGCCTGTCTACGTCTGGCGCCCGACTTCCTGCCGGCCGTCGGCGCCCTGGCGCGAGTCTACACCTCCATGGGACGCAGCCACTACGACGACGCTATCAAGCTGCTCAGTGATCTGCTGCCCCGCCATCGCAACACCGATCAGGTGTTAGCAGCATTGGGAAGCATCTACTACCAGCAAGGCCGATACAAGGATGCAGGGATGCAGTATCGGGAAGCTCTGAAGAAGAGACCCAACAGCGCTCTCTACCACTCCGAGCTGGCGCGGGTGCTGCTGGACTACAATCGCCTGTCGGAAGCCATCCGCTCCGGGCAGAAGGCGGTGCAACTCGCTCCCGGTGTGTCGCAATATCATTCGACGCTTGGGTTGTGTTACGACTTCAGCGGGCTGATCTCACGGGCAGAAAGGGAATACCGCGAGGCCCTGACCCTCGATCCGCAGAACGCTCTGGCGCGGGCGCGGCTGGCGCTCCTGGGCGCGGTGGACGCGAGAACGTTCCTGAACAGCATCACTCAATCGTTTCTGTTCGATCCCGCTCTTCCGACGCAGTTGATGCGTGGCGGGATCAATAGCGAGCTTGCCCCCAGCGCGGGTAACGAACCCCAGCAGAGCCTTCGACTCACAAACCGGACGACGAGTGAACGAGGCGCCTTCCATTCCTTTGGTTTCTACAACCACCAGGAAAATGAAGGAGACAACGACCGCGCCAACGACGGCGCGTCTTCCTCGGCCTTCTCGGAATACATGACCTATTTGCCGGACGCGCGCACCAATCTCTTCGCGAACGTATCGCACGTTGTTGCAGGTCGAGGTTTGCCCGGTCCCTCGCATTTCTTGGGATTCCCGTTCGAGGACGCGGATGACAGGGAGTCAACCCACCTCGGCCAGTTCCAGGTCGCGGAGCGAAGGCGAATTCAGGGACAGGACTACCTGTGGTGCGGGATGACCTACCAGTCCCTGCGAGGGAAAGCAGATCACCTCAATCCCGCCCTTCCGCCGGATCCCGCTCTCGTCGAGGGTGTGGATTCAGTCGCGCGCGATGTCGCTTTGGAGGTTCGGGCAGACTTCGCGTTGCCCTCGCAAGCTCCTCGTTCCCCGATCCTTACCCTCGGCGCGGCTCGCGTCGTGGAAGACCTGTCCGAACAGTTGGATCGCGTGTTCTGGCTCAGAACCACGAACCTGAAAAGCCGATACTACCTGGGATACCTTCAGCTCTCCCAGCAACCCAGCGAGCGTTTATCGTTCATCGCCCAGTTGCGGGGACAGCGGGAAGACACGACCACGCAAGTCGGGAGTACTTGGCAGAGGGACGACCTCTCCCTGTTGTTGCCGAGCCTCGTGGCCTCCTATCGGGCAGACGCACGGACGGCACTTAGGCTATTCGCCAACCGCCAGTCGCCGCAGCAAGTGACCGTCACCTTCGCGCCCACGGAGTCCCTGCTCACGACTGAGTCGAGCGTATTCCCTGACGGCGACCCGAGGGGGACGGTTGAGACCTTCGAGCTGGATGTCGAACGTTATCTGTCTCCGGGAGAGCTGGTGAAGCTGTTTCTCTTCCGCACGAGGGCGAAGGATCTCACCTTGGGCGCTGAGGCGCCGGGGTTCTTCGCTCCGTTTCTCCCGCTGACTCTCTCGGAGACCCGGCGCGTCGGAGTCGGGGTCCGCTATGAGAAGCCACTGTGGCGCAACCTCTTCGGCAACGTGCAGTTCGTCATCAATGACACGGAGAACAACACACCCGGCGCTGCGTTTGATGATGGAACCGCGCCCTACCAACCGAAGACCAGCGCCCGTCTCGGGCTCGACTATGTTGACGCGGCAGGAACGAAGCTGCGCCTGCGCCTCCGCCACGTCGGCTCGTTCTATCAGGACAGCTCAACTCTCAACAACCCTCGACCTCGCTTCCCGGCTCACACCTACGTTGATCTTTTCCTGTCCAAAGAGCCGTCGGTGCATACGGAGTTTTTTGTCAACCTCTACAACGTTTTCGACCGACCGATGATCGAGTTCAACGACTATCCGACGGGGAGGCGGAGAATGGAGGTCGGGGTGACGAAGAGGTTTTAACGGTCTCTCACGCAAAGCCGCGAAGGCGCAAAGCTCTTTTGGGAGCTTCTACTTTGCGGCATGGCGTCTTGGCGCCTTTGCGCTGTGGTTTGTTTGTCATTGACAGTCCATCGTCAGATTGCTAATCTTTGGGCATAGTAGAGGCCGAAAGGCAGGTGTGAAGCATGTCAGCAACGGTAGAAACGATGACCAGACCCCCGCGCCAAGTGAAACGTCCCGGCGGAAATGGCCGCTCGACGCCGATCTTGGACCTGTTCCCTCGCCAGGGGGAATGGACGGAATCAAACTACTTCTCTCTCCCAGAGACAAACCGTATCATCGAACTCTCCGATGGAAAGGTCGCGATGCCCGATATGCCACCTCCCTCTCATCAATACTCTGTCTTCGAGTTTGCTGTGATCCTGCGGGCGTTTGTTCGAGCGCACAATCTGGGTCATGTTCTGGTCGCGCCGGTTCCCGTTCGTCTGTGGCACGGAAAGATTCGCGAGCCGGATGTGGTCTTTCTCAGCCGAGAGCACGAAGACCGCAGAGGCGAGCAATACTGGGGACCCCCGGACCTCGTGGCGGAAGTGATTTCACCCCGGACCGCTCAGTCCAGTGGAACGGAAGACATCGATCGCGTCACCAAGTTGATGGAATATGCCCAGGCCGGAGTGCGGGAGTATTGGCTGGTGAACCCCGCTGAGCCTGGCATCGAGGTCTTTGTCCTCCGCAACGGCGACTACCATGTTCTCGGCAAATGGGGCGCAGGCGAAACCGCCCGATCCGAGTTGTTGCCCGGGTTCGAAATTCCTGTTGATTCCGTTGTCCAGACCTGACACCTGATCTACCCGACAGGAAGACGGAGGCTGGAGGTCGGTGTGACGAAGCGATTCTGAATTTCTTCTCAAAGGAAGGGGAGAGCGAAGATGAAACAGTATCTGCATTTTGTCGTTGTTGGTGCAGCAGCTTCATTGGGGTGCTTCGTGACGATGAGAAGCTCGCGCGACCGCGCTCCCTTCCAGCACACGTCAGACTCGCGTGTCAACTCAGGGGCCTCCAACCCGACGGGCCTCCGCGCAAAGTACGCTCGATTGCCCTTAAGTTTCGAAGCCAACGAGGGGCAAGTCGACCAGAAGGTGAAGTTTGTAACCCGTGGGAAAGGTTACAGCCTGTTCCTCACCGACAAAGCCGAAGCAGTGCTGTCGCTATCGAATGGGAGAACGGGGGAACGGAAGAGAGGGAGAATGGGAGTAGGCCATCCCCCGCTCGCCCGTTCACCCACTCACCCGCTCAGGTCTCCTCCCTCTCCCCCACTCCCCCACTCTTCCGTCATACGCCTGAAGTTGGTTGGCGCGACTCCCAACCCCCAAGTGCGCGGCGCGGACAAGCTTCCCGGCAAGGTCAACTACTTCCTCGGCAACGACCCGAAGAAGTGGCGCACCAACGTCGCGACATACCAGAAGGTCGAGTATGAATCCGTGTATCCCGGCGTGGACCTCGTTTACTACGGCAACCAGTCCGGCCGGCTGGAGCACGACTTCATCGTCTCCCCCGGCGCCGACCCAAAACAAATCGCATTTGTCGTAGGGCAGCAAATCCCTTTGTGCCAACGCGACGTATCCCATAGCCTGACAGGGAGAGAAACACGTAACAAGGCGGAAAAGGATTTCTCGCCCTACGTCAACTACGTCAACCGCGACGGCGACCTCATGATTCACACTTCCGGCGGCGACCTCGAATTCCACAAACCCATCGCCTACCAGGACACCCCCAAAGGCCGCAAAGAAATCTCCGCGCGTTACGCGCTGCTTCCGCAATCGCAAATCAAAAATCCAAAATCAAAATTCGGTTTCGTCGTTGGTTCCTACGACCCCTCCCTCCCCCTCATCATCGATCCGGTGCTGGTCTACTCCACGTATCTGGGTGGGAGCGGCGATGATGTCGGTCGGGGAATCGCCGTGGACACTTCCGGCAATGCCTACGTGACCGGTATTGCTTCGACCAGTTTTCCCACAGCAAATGCGTTGGATTCCAGCCATGGCGGCGGCACGTATGACGTCTTCGTCGCGAAGTTGAATGTGTCTGGCTCGCAGTTGGTCTACTCTACCTTTTTGGGCGGCGGGAGCGACGATAAGGGCGCAGACATTGCGGTTGACGGCGCGGGCAACGTGTACGTCACTGGCGACACCTTTTCCAATAATTTCCCAACGGTAAACGCTTATCAGGCTACCTATGCCGGAAGCGACGTCAACGTCTTCCTAACCAAACTGAATGCCGCCGGGTCGGCAATCCTGTATTCTACCTACCTCAGGGGCGCTCTGGGCGCCAACACGGGAGGCATTGCTCTGGATGGTTCTGGCAAGGTCTACGTGACTGGCGGTACCACATCTACTGACTTCCCAACCAGGAATGCGTACCAGTCCGCAAAGTCAAACGGAGCAGATGCATTCGTTGCCAAGATCGATCCTTCAGCGTCGGGCGACGCGTCACTCATCTACTCAACGTATCTCGGTGGAAGCGGTGACGAGACAGGCCATGGCATTGCCATAGATTCTTCGGGTAGCGCGTACGTGGTTGGTGAGAGCAGCGCGAATGATTTCCCAACGGTGAATCCATTGCCTTCGGGGCGCGGAGGCCTCAACGACTGCTTCGTGACGAAATTCAGTCCAGCAGGGTCGGCGCTCGTCTACTCGACCTATCTTGGGGGGAGCAACCAGGAGAACGGCTTGGACATCGCCGTGGATTCTTCCGGCAGCGCTTACGTAACAGGCAACGCCTATTCCAGCGATTTCCCGACAACACCCAACGCGTTCCAGCAAACGTACGGAGGGGGTCCCACCGATGCCATCGTTGCGAAACTAAGCGCCTCCGGTTCCTCACTGGTCTACTCTACCTATCTCGGTGGAAGCGACTCTGACCGCGGCGGTTCGATCGCTGTTGACTCCTACGGGAACGCTTACCTGACGGGTGCAACCTCATCTCCAAATTTTCCGATGGCGAACGCTCTACAGCCTACGCAAGGATCTGACGCTTCCGACGCCTTTGTGGCGAAGTTGAATCCCGCAGGCACCGCCCTCTCTTTCTCGACGTATCATGGCGGAAATGCTCATGACAACAACACTTTCTTCGGCGGTATCGCGCTGGACTCCTCCGCAAACATCTACGTGACCGGCCATACCTATTCAACGAACTCTCCGACGACCAACCCTTTGCAGGCGGCCAACGCCGGTGGATCCGATGCCTTCATCGCCAAGATCACCGAATCCAACCCTCCCTCCTCCTCCGTCACCGTCCCCTCCAACGGCGGCTCGTACAGCACCCTCACCACCATCTCCGGCATGGCAAGTGATGGCGGCGGGAGTGGGGTGAAGAAGGTTGATATCAGCATCAAGCGGAATGAGGACGGCAACTACTGGAACGGCAGTGCGTGGGTCGGCACCGGGGAGGCTTGGCTTCCGACAACAGACACGACGCATTGGTACTACAACTCCAGCGCGGTCACCTGGGAAGTCACCAAGCAATACACCGTCCGCTCCCGCGCCGAGGACAACCTCGGAAACGTCGAGACGCCAGGCGCGGGCAACACCTTCACCTTCGTCAGCAGCGGCGGTGGCGGAGGCGCGGGCGGCCGCGGGGACTGGTGGATGTTCCATCACGACCCGCAACACACCGGGCGGAGTCCGTTCACGGGACCGACGACTCCTGGACAGAAATGGAGATATTTCACGGGTAACACGGTCGCTGCCTCACCGGCGGTGGGAAGTGACGGTACAGTTTACATCCCTTCGAACGACGGGAATTTGTATGCTTTCAATGCAGACGGAACGGTAAAGTGGACGTTTCCCTACGGTGCAGGTGCATATTCAGAGTCAACCCCCGCAGTGGGTAGCGACGGAACGATCTTTTTTGGCACAGGGAGCAACGGGCAGAAGATTTTCGCTGTGAATCCCGACGGCACAAAGAAGTGGGAGTTCACGACTGGCGCGGAAGTCGTATCCTCGCCAGTGGTAGCCTCAGACGGGTCCATCTACATCGGGTCTCATGATGGCAAGGTGTATGCCTTTAACACCGACGGCGCTCAGAAGACCGGCTGGCCTTTCGCGACCGGAGCAGCGGTTTCTTCGTCACCGGTTATTGGGGCCGATGGCACCATTTACGTCGGCTCGTATGACCGCAGGTTGTACGCCCTCAATCCAGACGGGACCAAAATATGGGACTATCTCACGGACGAGCGCATCAAGTCTTCGCCTGCCGTTGCAAGCGATGGAAGCCTCTACTTCGGCACTCTCGGTACCAAGGTCTATGGACTGACTGCCGGCGGTGCGCTGAAGTCGGGTTGGCCCTTCACTACCGGCGGGGGTGTACAGTCTTCACCAGCCATATCCTTCGATGGAACGGTCTACATCGGGTGCGATGATGGAAAGCTGTATGCGTTGAACGCCGATGGCACGAAAAAGTGGGATTACAATGCGGGAGCTCAGGTGATTTCTTCACCAGCAATTGATGGCGCTGGAATCATCTACGTGGGATGCGCCAACACTAAAGTTTATGCAGTAGATCCATCGAACGGAACGAAGAAATGGGAATTCGCTACAGCGGGAGTCATCCAATCTTCTCCTGCCATCGGCCCGGAGGGTGTCATTTACATCGGATCAAATGACGGAGGGTTCTATGCCATCAGGCAAGCCACTCTCACCCTCACCTCTCCCAACGGCGGGGAGCGGTGGCAGCGGGGCGTGGCGAAGGAGATCACCTGGACGCACAACGACGCGGACCCGAATGTGATGGTGAAGATCGAGTTGCTGAAGGGCGGGGCGGTGGAGAGCACCATCGTTGATAGCACGCCGAATGATGGCAGCTACACGTGGTCAAACCCCAGCAATCAGGCCTTGGGAACCGACTGCAAAATCCGCATCACTTCCACCACGGATGCAGGATTCACGGATACAAGTGATGCCGACTTTGAAATCTGGGGCTACACCTCTCCCGGCAACGGCGGCCGCGGCGACTGGTGGATGTTCCACCACGACCCGCAGCATACCGGGCGGAGTCCGTTCGCGGGGCCGAGCACTCCGGCGAAGAAGTGGGAGTTTGTGACGGGGGGTATCGTGGGAACTTCTCCAGCGGTCGCAGCTGACGGAACGATTTACTTAGGCTCGGAGGATGGGAAAGTCTACGCTACAAACCCGGACGGAACGAAGAAGTGGGAATTCCAAACCGGCGGAGCGATCGAGCGTTCGTCCCCGACCGTGGGAGCCGACGGGACAGTCTACATAGGGTCAGATGATGGCAAACTGTACGCGCTGAACCCCAGTGGCCCGGACGCCGAAAGGAAGAAGTGGGAGTTCACTACGGGCGGTTACGTGTACTCGTCTCCAGCGATTGCAGGAGACGGAACGGTATATGTGGGCTCGTGCCAAAGCGGGAAAGTCTACGCGTTGAATTCCGACGGAACGGAGAAGTGGGAGTTTGCTACTGGTGGTTGGGTGGCTTGCTCTCCCGCGGTGGGAACAGACGGGACGGTCTACGTCGGGTCGAATGACGGCAAGCTCTACGCCTTGAACCCCGGCGGCCCCGATGCTGGAAGGAAGCAGTGGGAGTTCGCGACCGGAAGCGCTGGGCTGTACTCGGCGCCGGCTGTCGGCACGGACGGAAGCATTTACTTCGGCACATGGAGCGGGAAGGTCTACGCATTGGCCCCCAACGGCACGGCGAAGTGGGATTACACGACCGGCGGTCAAGTGAACTCTTCACCCGCCGTGGGAGCGGACGGCACTGTGTACATTGGGTCTGAGGACTTCAAGGTGTACGCATTCGATCCAAACGGAGGCAAGAAATGGGAATTCGCCACGGGCGGTTGGGTGAATTGTTCGCCTGCAGTGGGAGCCGACGGGACGATCTACATCGGGTCGGAAGACACAAAGGTCTACGCCCTGAACTCTGACGGAAGCAATAAGTGGCAATTTGCCTCCGGCGGTGGTGTGAGGTGGTCCAGTCCGGCAATCGGGGCCGACGGAACCATGTACGTCGGCTCCATGGACAACAAGCTCTACGCCCTCACCCAGGCCACCCTCGCCCTCACCTCCCCCAACGGTGGCGAGCGGTGGCAGCGCGGCGTGGCGAAGGACATCACCTGGACCCACAACGCCGCCGACCCGAACGTGATGGTGAAGATCGAGCTGCTGAAGGGCGGGCAGCCCGCACAGGAGCTCGACCCGGACGGCGAAATCGTCGCAAGCACGGAGAATGATGGAAGTTACATCTGGTGCATTCCGCCGGGACTAACTCCCGCAACCGACTACCGAATCAGAATCACCTCAACCACGGATGGGGCTTTCACGGATGCGAGTGATGCAAACTTCGAAATCTACCCGTTGACCGTTGACTTCACTCCCCCGGACCCGGCCGATCCTGTTGAGGGTCAAACTGTTACCATCACGGTGCAACTGACCGATGGATACGGAGGAACCTCGGTTGGGTGTGTGGATGTCACCGTTCCCTTTGCTGTTGACCCCGCGAGCACAGCGAAGGACCCGGACGACTACGCCCTCACCCCGAGTTCCCCAATAACGATTCCGGCAGGACAGACGAGCAAAACAATCACCATCACCACCGCCCAGGACACGCTGGATGAGGACAACGAGACCGTCAAGGTGGTAATGGGCACACCCACCAATGCGGACGCAGGTGTGGCAAACAGCCAGACCGCAACCATCACCGACAATGATGCCGCAACCGCGACCCTCTCCATAAACGACGTGACCGTGACCGAGGGCGACACAGGAACAACCACCGCCACGTTCACGGTCACGCTGACCGGGGCCACCGGGCAGGTGGTGACGGTGGGCTATGCAACGGCTGATGGCACCGCCACAGCGGGCGGTGACTACAACTCGGCCACGGGAACGCTGACCTTCAATCCCGGCGACACGACCAAGACCGCGACGGTAGCGGTGAA
>JACQGJ010000296.1 GCA_016199605.1 Armatimonadota bacterium
CCAGCTTGCGCACAACCTCTGTAACGGCCCCTCGATCAAAATAGATGAACACATTCCGACACAGGATGAGGTCCATGTCGCAGATACCCAAGGTTCGATTCGGGAAGGGATCAGACAACAGGTTGCCCAACCGGAAGGTCACCATCTTACGGATTCGATTGTCCACCTCCCACACGTCTCTGCGCGGATGGAAATAGTTGCGCTGGATATCCGGGGGCATGGCGCGAAAGGACCACTTTCCGAAGACGCCCTCCCGGGCCCGTTGGAGGGCCTCTCCATCGATATCTGTGCCGAGTATCTGGACCTCCCAGTGGTCCTCCTTCCGGGGTAACAACTGGTCAATGAGAATGGCCAGCGAGTAGGGCTCTTCCCCTGTCGAGCATCCCGCGCTCCAGAGGCGCAAAGTGCCACGCTGCCGATTCTGTGCGATCAACTCAGGAAGCAGGTGATACTTCAGGAGGGAGAACTGCCCGCTGTCGCGAAAGAAGTAGCTTTCATTATTTGCCAGGGCAGAGACCAGTTGCTCCCATTCGCTGCTGTTCCCGTTCCCGTCACTGGCAAGGAGTTGATGGTACGCCTCGGGGTGAGCCAGTCTCAACACTTTCATTCGCGACTCGACAAAGCCGCAAAACGCTTCGCGATCGCGGTCCCGTACCTGCAGCCCTGTGCGAGTCACCACCAATTCTTCGAGATGGCGAAAGGTCATACTATGCACCACTTCATTCAGCACCCGTTGGATGATCGGTCATCCCAAGCGTAATGGTCACAGTGTGGCGACGTTGCGTGGGTGTGTAAACTCGTCCGCATCACTCCGCGGACAGGTCCCAGCAACGAGTCCTTCACGACTCGTTGCGTCCCGGTTCCGGAGTCTTGGGTCTTACCCGGCTGTCTTCACAAATATCTTGCACTGGGCGCCACCTCTCAGCATACAGGTCGGTTCCTCAAGAGCGACCTCTTCCCCGTAATGTCTTGCAACACCTTTTACCATTCCCTTTGCCAGACCGCACATCTTGCGGGAGGAGTTGTAGGCGATGACGACTTCATTGGGACTCACACGAGTGCAAGTGAGCTGAGGGGGATTCGCTCCGGGGTTGTCTCGACGAACTATCTTGTGAATCGTTTCTTCCACATGCTCAAGGAAGTCGAGCGTTTTCCATTGGGGCTTGATGAGCATTGGGTAAATCCCTATGAATCTCGGCACAAGGTGCTCACCAAAGTCTTCGAGAAGGCTTGCGACAGGTTTCCCCGTCATCCGCGAGGCAGTTGTGACAAGGGCGATCGCTTCCTGGTCGGGGTACGAGTCCATCGCCATATACATTTTGGATCCTACGCCGGATTCCTGCTGCAGCTTCTTCCATGTGTCGCCGCCAAACTTCTGATCAACAAACCTTCTTAGTTCCACAAGAACGATTCCGTGCATGGTGGTTACTCCTGTCTCTGATTTCTTCTAACCGCAATTCCCTCCGCGGAGAGCTCTTTTCACCAATCGGTCCATCTCAAGCACTCGTTGCGCGTAACGCGCGCACGCGTAGCAAATCTCAATGTGACGAAACACGTAAGGCTGGCTCTCTGCGGCGTCAATCGCCTCACGCACTTTTGCGCACACGTTGATGACGTTATCCACCTCTTCAGAGTCCATCTCGTTCGCTCGCACGCCCTATTCCCCTTCTTTCCAGTTGTTGCCGCAGGCGTCGCTTGGCTCGCGAAAGTCGTTGGCGTGCAGCGGCAGCGGACGTCCCCAGCCGAGAGCCAAGCTCCGAGGAACTTAACTCCTCAAAGTAATGAAGCCGCACGACCTCCTGATCCTCGGGGCTGAGGTCTCCAAGGGCTGCATGCACCAGGCAACGTTCGATCACTTCGGCCGCCAATTCCTCAAAGGGGCGCGGGTCCTCCACCTCCACTCGATTTTCGGTGGCACGATATTGCCGTCGCCAGTAGTCGCTCACGGAATTCCCGGCGATCTGAAACAACAGGGACCAAAAACAACCGGGGGAGCGCAGGTTCTCCAGCGCGACACAGGCCTTCAAGAGGATATCGCGTGCAAGGTCCTCCGCATCGTCGGGATTGGATACTCGCTGAGCTACATAGGAGTGCAGAACCTTGGACAAGAGATCCTGCACGGGACAGCATATCGGGGTCGACTTATCTCCGGGTCGACTGTGGCAATCCTGCACAAGAGCATACACCTCTTCGGGTTTTAGTGCTCCAGAGCTACTGCGAGCATGACACTGTTGTTCACTGGGACTCACGCGGGACATCCTCCCTCCTCTCACGCCTCCAGGTTTTTCGACTTGCGATGTATCTATATTGTATCAGTCGTTTTGGACGGCAGTTTTGTGACAGTCTTTTTTCCATCGAGGCTCTTGCCGACCTCGCGACGCCGTGGACTTCGCGAGGTGGGGGTGAAAGATCATGGCAGTCCGTGCCGGCAAAAGGTGGTTTTTTAACCTTAACGAGTAGACGACGAATCTGCTGGTGCTGGATGCTGGGGGAAAAGCCACTTGCCTTTCAGCCTGAGGGGGGAGGAGAATCGGCTTCGGCAATAGCGGCGGAGGCAGCGAAGTGGCGTTCGGCAAGAAGGATGGCCGCGTAGTCGTCATACGCTCTGTCGGGGGTCAGCAGGCTGCGAGGAATCCAGCGACGCCACCCGTGAGGAGGGTGGTCCTGGAAGAAACGCTGGCGGGCTTCCAGGGTCGTGTTGGTCTCATCAACCAAGAGGACTTCCAAACCTCTCTCCGGGCGACTCAACTCTTCCGCCAATTGCTGCGAGCGAGTCCCATCCCCGAGAACGACTTGGTGAATCGAATGAGAACGTCGGATCGTGTCGAGGTATTCACCTAAGGAAGCGGTGGGGATGACCTCGTGGTGAAGGACGGTCCGGTCTTCAATGATTAGCGCCACCCCACATTTCTCCCGCCCAGGATCAATGGCCAGCAGAACAGAGCCCCCGCTGGCAGAAGGCGCTGCGGTCATGGGCTGCCGACCGCTTTCTTGGGTCTCTCAACCTTGATCTGAATCTGTAAGGGGCCCGCCGCATGAGTGTCCTCCTTCGCGGTGATCTTCAGCGTAACCGCGGACTTAAGGCGTCTGACGCTGGCCAGCACCTCAAACAACTCCTCATAGGAAATCTCCCCGTAGCGGTTCTCGACACCTCCTCTCATTCCCTTTTCCCGGGCAACGCCACGGATTTTCTCCAGAGTTCCCAGAATGCTGCGGAACAGAGAGCCGGAAGGGTCTCGTCCGTTGAGTGACTCGGTGAGCAGCGCTTCTCCTTTGTGGAACACGAGGACGTTTGGGTAACCGCGAAAATCAGCGTCCACGGGATTGCCTTCCACACTGTTGAAGACAGCGACAACTTCCACGATGGCGTCCTCCGTGGACTTGCTGATCTTCTCCGCCCAGAAGTTCACCACATGCTCCTCGTGGAAATACGTCTTACGGCCATCCGGGCCCTCGACGTAGCGGCTGACAATCGACAGCGCCGGCCCACTGTCCTGCCCTTTTGCTCCACGGTTGATTACGAGGTCGCGCGCTTTTTTCAGAAGAATCTCCAAGTCCACCTTGGTGCCTTCGACGGATTGCCCCGCGGGAATGACGGAAGAGACCAGGATCTCGCCTCTTTCAGCAACGACCTTCATCCCGAAGTAGGAGACGACTTTTTGCAGGGAGGTGACGAGCTTTTCCTTCTCGTCCTTCCGCTTATCGATCTCCTCCTCGAGAGCTTGTTGGTCCTGCTTGAGGGCTTGGAGTTGGTTGTCCAGTAATTCCTTGGCGGCGCTGGAGGCATTCATCTCCTTCCACAGTCTGCCAAGGATGCCTTCAGCATTCTCGACCTCCTTTTCTTTCTCCGCCAACTCCTTGGACTTCTCGTCCCGGGCCTTCTGAGCAGTCGCGAGGTCTGCCTTTGTTGCCTCCAGATCCTTCTTCCTCTCCTGGAGGTCGGTTGCCAGCACCTTGAAATCACTCTTGGTCTCGCGATACTTGCCAAGCGTCTCGTAGTATTTCCCTCGCGCTGTGAGATACCGCGTCTGGGCCTCCTTGGACTGTCTGCGGGCTTTTACCAGATGAGCTTCCACCTGCCGTCTCACCTGCTGCACTCTCCCCAGTTGGTCCTGAAGGCGGCGCAGCATTCCTTCGAGCCGCGTAACGTCTCGTTGCTTTTGCTGAAGAGTCAGCGTTTTCTGACTCAGATCGTCGTGAGCCTTCGTCAGAGACAGTTTTGTCTCGGACAGGTTCGATCGCAATTCCGTGACGTCGCTGCCGAGCCGTTTCCTTTCGGTGTTCAGATTGGAGATCTCCCGGTGGAGACGTGCGGATTCTTGCCGCAAGAAATCGAATCGGAAGAGGGCCAGCCGAGCAGACTGCGAGACGATGGTGAGAGCCGCGATGGAGACGAGTTGGATGACGATGCCGGTCGTGATGGACATCACCGTTCCAGTTTGCCGGGGGCGCAGGCCCAGGAGGCTGAGCCGCTTCTTGCCCATGCGTTTACCGACGATGTCGCCGATGTAGGCGATCACGCCGCTGACGACGAGAAGAGTTCCGATGATGACGAGAGAGGTCGGAAGGCGCATCGTTATACTCCCGTTAGAGTTTCGATCATTTCGAGGCCTTGTAGACGAGCAACGCTCCAACGATGGCGGTCACGATATTCCCGGACCAACTGGCGAGAAGGGGAGGCAACTGTCCGCCCTGTCCCAGGAGGCTGGAATAGTACCAGATAACGTAGTAAACGAAAATGCACACGATGCTGAAACCGACGCCGATCGACGAGCTGCTGCGCTGTGGCTGCAGGCCCAGGGGCGCACCCACGAGCGCGAAGGCGAGGCACGAGAAGGGCAGGGCGACCTTGTTATTCACCTCAACCAAGGCATACCGCAGGGCCCGGTCCATTCCCGGTCTCTGCTTCAGATCCCGAATGTATTCCCGCATTTCCTGGATCGTCATATTGGCGGGTTGCAGCTCCCGGATCTCGCGTTGGACCTCGTCCGGGCTTTTGCCCAAGTCCCAGTAAAACGTGTCACGCCAGTCGATGGAAGGACGGACCTTAGGTTGCCCGATTATCTGCATGTACCCGTTCGTAAACTCCCACCTTGTCCCCGTCCACTTGGCGGAGTCCGCGCTGATCACAGCGGAAGGCTTTCCTTGAGCGTACGCCATCACATCAGGCCGCACGAAGGTACGGGTCTCATTGTCATAGCTCTGGGCAAAGATAATCCTCTTCAGATCTCCCTGCTGGGGATCGCGGAGCAGAATCCCCCGCGGGGCTTGTTCCAGACTCTTTTCCCCGATGGCTTCCAGGATTTTGTCACTCGCGAGGTTCGCCGGCGGAGCGACCTGTTCGTTCAGCAGGATGGTAACGAGGCTGGCCATCAGTCCGAGCGACAACGCAGGAATCATGATCCGCAGGAAGCTCATACCACCGGCGCGCATCGCGTTGATCTCGAGCTGCGTGGACAGGCGGCTGAAACTGAGCAGCATGGCCAGCAGCGTCGCCATGGGTATCGTCAACACGATAATCGAAGGCAGCCGGAGGACCAGAAGCTCGAACACCAGGTAGCCCGGGGCCCCTTTCTCCACGATCATCTGGATGGCGCGGCGCAGAAGATCACCGGCCAACATCAGGGCCGTAAAGATGCCTATCCCGAAGCAGAAGGACCCGCCGGTTTCATGGAAAATGTACTTGTCGAGAAGTTTCATAAGAGTTCGAGACGACGCCTCTGCCCTACATTGAAAACCGGTCGCCCAGGTAGAACTTCCGTGCGATGGGATCGTTCGGAAGCTCCTCCGAGGTTCCCGAAGTCAGAATCTGACCTGAGTGCATAATGTAAGCCCGGTCGGTGATCTCCAAAGTGTCGCGCACGTTGTGGTCGGTGATCAAGACGCCGATTCCCTCTTGCTTGAGCTGCCTGATGATCATCTGGATTTCTTCCACCGCAATGGGATCGACCCCCGTAAAAGGCTCATCAAGCAGGATGAAGGAGGGGGAGATGGCAAGGGCCCGAGCGATTTCCGTTCTCCGCCGCTCACCTCCTGAAAGCGTAAAGGCTCGTTGGTCACGGATCGCCTTGATGTCGAGATATCCGAGCAAGGCGTCAGCCTTCTCTTTCTGAGCTTTGGTGGGCAGCCCGTTCATCTGCAGGATGGCCAGGATGTTCTCTTCCACGGTCAGCTTTCGGAATATCGAGGGCTCCTGGGACAGATAGCCAATCCCCCACCGGGCTCTGCGATGCATCGGCGAGTTTGTGACGTTTCTCCCACCGAGGAAGACGGACCCGGTATCGGGATGGGTGAGACCCACCATCATGTAGAACGTTGTCGTCTTTCCAGCCCCGTTGGGGCCGAGCAGGCCGACGACCTCCCCTTCTTGGACCTCCAGAGAGACTTCATCCACGACTCGCCGTCCACGGTAGCTCTTCACCAGATTTTCAGCGCGAATGCTTTTCATGGCTTGCGGTCTTGCCCGCCTTCGATCTGCAATTGGGTGGGTTTATCCAGCGTGTCGGAGTCGATGGTGATCTTCTTGTTCTTCAGGTTGATCGTCACTGTGTCTCCGTTGACTCGCGCCCCCTTGATCTTGTCATTGACCTCCGAGACCGCTATGGTCGCGTCCCCGGCTATCGTCAGAAGATCTCGGGCTTTGTCATAGAGCGATCTTCTGCCAGTGGCGACAATATCCTTCTTCCGCTGAGTCTTCGTCTCCGTGTACCGAGTGGTGACCCGCACGTTGCCCTCAGTCTTAAGCTGCTGCTGGTCACCGGAGTTGAAATCCCCTGACATCCGGTCTCCGGACATCTCCGTTCCTTCGGTAGTCAGCTTGCACTTCTCGAAGGCGGCAAAGGTCCTGTCACGCAGGTTGATCTCGACCTTCGACGCTTCCAGAGCCGTTGCTTTCTCCTCGGCTGGGATCTTCAGGTGAACCTCCCCTGTCAGCACCATGCTGTTCTTCCGATCTCCTTCAGTCAACCAGACCGACTTGGAGCATGTGCCAGTGACGGGCTGGTTCCCACCCTTGCTGTCTGGCGAAGTATAAGTGACTTCCACGTCTCCAGTGGTGGTCAACTCGGCCTGATCACCGGCGGCCAGCTTCCCCTCCATCCGGGAGCCGGTCATGCGTCCCTGCGCGGTGTCGAGGGAACAATCCCCCGTTGCCACGAACGAGTTCGAGCCGGTGTTGACCACGACTCGATCCGCTTTCAGGTTGGCCGTCTCCTGTCCTCCCGAGACTACCATCTGAACTGCGCCTTCCAGGGCGAGGTCCTCGCGGTCAGATTGCCACGAGGCTTCATTGCAGCTCCCCTCAAGATCTCGCTTTTCGCCCTTATCGTTCACCGTCGAGTAGGAGAGCTTGACGCTGGCAATCGCCTTGAGCGTGGTGATCTCGTTCTCTATCAGGCTTCCCTTCATGCTGTCGCTGGTGATCCTCAGCTCCTCCCCGCTTTGAAGCTTGCAGTTGCCTGTGGCAAGCAAGGTGTTTTCTTCCATGTCGATCTCGATGGTCTTCGCAGTAACCGTGGTCTTCCCGGAAACCAGCTTCTTCGGTGCTTGAGGGAAAGCGAAGTAAAGGGGTACGGCGCTCAACAGCAACCCCATCAACAATGCGAGCTTTACAGTCCTAAGTCTCATGTTCCTCAGTTCCTCAACTGACGGCCTGGAAGCGGGCGTCACCTGTGATTCGGACGCGTTTCATCGACAGGTCTGCGACGACTTCCCGCCCCGTCAGTTTCCATTGGTCCCTGAAAACCTGAATTCCGGCTCGGCCGGAAATTCGTTTCTGGTCGAAATCCCACTCCAACGATTTTGATTGGAGCGAGATCCCCCGGGCGTTCCACCGCGCGGTGACCTCGTTGGTCATGTGCAGCAGTCTCCGAGGGTCGCCGCTCGTTCGCATTGAAATGACTCCGGCGCTGAAAGAGGAGGTCTTCGCGCCATTCTCATAGTAGACGCCGTGAGCTTGCACGAGCCTGACCTGCTGGTCCTTGTCTGAAAACTCCACGCGCCGGGCCCAGGCTTCCCACAGCGGCTTCCCGTTCGTGTCCCACCCCGTCAGGTGCGGACCTTCGATGACGACGTTGCCCAGCTCGATCTTCTTATGGGAACCGTCTGCGAGGTTGACGGTGGGGTTCCCGGTCCCGGTACGAGGGGCCCGAGGATGGCTCCACTTCGACAGGATCCTCGCGAAGGCCACGGCGACGATGATTGCTCCGACAGCATAGCTGACTCTTGTGAGGCTCTTACGCATTGGCTTTCTCTACTCGGACCGAGCACCTCAATCAACGAAGCGATACTTCAGTAGCGTGTATAGGGCAACCAACCCGTCTCGAGGCCGAATCTTCTTGCCCTCGGCGACGGAACGTGGTCGATAGCGGATCGGAACCTCTCGAATTTCATACCCGCCCTTGCAGATCTTGGCGCTGATCTCAAAATCGAGGTCAAAACCCGCACACTTCAGATTGAGGCTGCGGGCGATGTCTGTCCGGATCAGCTTGTAGCAGGTTGAGACGTCGCTGATCCTGGCGCCATACAGAATTCTGAATAAAGTCGTCAGATGGACGCGAGCAAAATAGAAAGCATTCCGGGCGTGCTGGTTGTTCGCTTCCTCCGACAGTCTCGTTCCATAGACGACGGGCGCCTCCACGGGGTCTGCCTCTGCCAGGAGTTTGAGGTAGTCCTGCGGATCATACTCAAGGTCGGAATCCTGAACGATGAGGAACTCCCCTTTGGCATGGTGAATCCCGGTTCTGACCGACATCCCCTTCCCAAAGTTCTCGGGCTGAAAGATGATCCGCGTCGCCTTATCCGCCAACTCTCGAAGGAGATCCCGAGTTCCATCCGTCGAGCAGTTGTCAACCACGATGATCTCTTTGTCGACCTCAACTTCCCGGACCTTTTGCAGCAAGATCGGGAACAGCTCACATTCGTTATAGACCGGGATGATAACGGAAAGTTTCATACTCGCCGGGGACGGGCGAGGGTGAAGGACCCAAGGCTCGTCAAACCCATTGCCCTCCAACGTCGGCCCTTGACCATTCCTACACGCCCCACACCTTCCACGGAGCGGTTTCTGTTTCCCAGAGAGTGTTCAGGTGCACGGAGTGCTTGTAGGTGTCCATACACTCCCAGAAGCCCTGGTGCTGGTAAGCCATCAACTCACCGGCTTCGGCAAGTTTGGGGAAGGCGTCGGCCTCGAGATTGTCGTTTTCGCCCAGCCACTCGAAGATCCTGCGGCTAAAGACAAAGAAACCTCCGTTGATCCAGTTGTCCAGTCTGGGTTTCTCCCTGAAGCCGCCAACTCTACCATGGGAGTCTATCTCGAGAACCCCGAATGGCGAAGCGGGATTGACAGCGGTCAGGGTTGCGACTTTGCCGTGAGAGTTGTGGAACTCGAGGAGACGACTGAGGTCGACGTTCGACAAACCGTCGCTGTAGCTGGCCATGAAGGTATCGCCGCCGATGTATCGCTCGATTCGCTTGATCCGTCCCCCCGTGTTTGTCTCCAGCCCCGTGTCCGAGAAGGTGATATCCCATTCCTCCATCGGCGTGAAGGACTCCAGTTGACTTTCCCCTTTCCCCACTCGAAAGCGGAAATCCTGATGCCGCCACTCCTGATGCTCGACGAAGAACTCCTTGATTTTCGACCCAAGGTAGCCCAGGGTGAGAACGAACTGCTTGTGATCGAAGTGCGAGTAGTATCGCATGACGTGCCACAGGATCGGATATCCGCCGACCTCGATCAAGGGTTTCGGTATGGATACCGTATGTTCCTGTAACCGCGTCCCTTTTCCACCACACAGCAGAACGACCTGCATCCGCATCTCCCGACTATTGCTTCCTCCTCGGTTTCCAGCTCCGAGCAAGGGTTTATCTGCTGGACGTAATCTATCAGAAAGGAAAGCCCAAGTCAAACGAACCCCCTCCGCGGGAATCCCGCATGACTGACTTGTCAGGTCCTTTAACTGCTCTTCGCCCCCCTCCCTCTTTGCTGTGAAGTCCCACGGGGCCACCTTCTGAGAAGTTATACAGGACGCATTCGAGAATAGTGAGTTTACGGGGCAATTCCCAGTCTGGTTGAGTATCCGCGCAAGGGGCGTGGGGCTGATTCATGTTCAGGGAACACACTCCTTTGTCTCCGGAGA
>JACQGJ010000292.1 GCA_016199605.1 Armatimonadota bacterium
CGACCAGTTCATCCCGTTCCACGTATCCGAAAGTATGACTCTCGATTCCGTAGAGGTCGTGGAAGATGAGACGCCACTCCGGCAGGTCCGCGCAATGGGTATCCTCTCTGCCGTGGATGAACTTCTGCCACCGCTCAACGTCGCGGTGATCGGAGAAGTCTAAGGATACAAGCTCGCCCATCATTCACCTGTAGTTCCGGGTACTGCCAAGGGCGTGTTGAAAACCTCTCGGGTTGATTGGCGTCAACCCCTGCGGTTTGGCGACGATGTGCATCGTGCGTAGGGTTTGATGCTAATCAACCCGCTCAAACTCCAAGAGCAGAACATGCAGCCGACCAACCCGACCAACCCGCCTTCTCCATGGAATTGTGAGGTGGGCTTTGTGCATGTTGAGCAGAGGTGTTCCGTGACCACCCCAAAACGCTCGATGATCTCCGCGGAGCATACTATTCTGTCACTTCAACACAAGTCAAGGGGCTTCTGCCCTGAGTGTGCCTTGGGCGTGAGGGGCAATATCAGGTTAATCAATGCACACCAGAGCGGGGTGACGGTGGTCAGAATCCGAGGGAGCGGATATAATCCGATCATCTTCACTTCAGGTAAACAAGGATAGGGATGGTTGAGAGTTCTTACGAGAAAAGGGCTGCGAGCTACGCCTTCTCCGTCGTGGTCCCCTTCTACAACGAAGCTGAGAACGTACCGATTCTCTGGAAAGAGTTGCACGCGGCCTTGAGCCTTACGGGTTCGAGTTGGGAGGTCCTCTGGGTGGACGATGGCAGCACCGACGGCACTTCCGCTGCCATGGAATCCGCTTTGGTAGAGCTACCCCCGCCTCCCGGCGCCTGTGTGCAGTTTCTCAGGCTCGCGAGCAATCGAGGTCAAAGCGCTTCGCTTGGGGTCGGCATCCGGGCGGCGCGGAGTGCGGTCATCGTCATCATGGACGGGGACCTGCAGAACGATCCCGCGGATATCCCTCGGATGCTGGAGTGCCTCACCAGTGAGGTTGACATTGTCGCCGGATGGCGTCGCCACCGCGAGGACGCTCTGCTGCACCGCCGCGTACCCTCACTTCTGGCGAACTACGTCTTGCGCCTCATCACCGGGGTGCCGGTTCACGACCTGGGTTGTGGCTTGAAAGTGATCCGGGCCGAGGTGCTGCGTCAGACTCCTCTATACGGTGACCGCCATCGGTATCTCGTGCCGCTGTGCGCTGCCGGCGGCGCGGTCATCAAAGAGATCGAGGTCCACCATCGATCACGCAAGTTCGGCAAGTCCAAGTACGGACTCCTGCGAACGGTCAACGTTTTGCTGGATGCCACGACACTTCGGTTGTTCGTTCGCTCCTGGAATCGTCCTCTGCGGATGTTCGGTGGTGTAGGGTTGCTGACCGGGTCCCTCGGATTCCTGCTTTGTGCCTACCTCGCCGTTGTGAAGCTCACACAACACGTCAGCATCGGAGGGAGACCTCTCTTGTTGTTAGGAGTTCTGTTGATGGTGCTGGGGGCGCAGTTCCTTTGCTTCGGCTTGCTCGCGGAAACTCTCCTTCGCATTTACCAGGAAGGGAAAACATCGGGGGGGGAAGTGATACGCCTCCATCGCGTCATTGACGGCGGTGAGGCCGCAATCGGAGACGCGGCGAACTCTGTGAGTTCGAGTTGAGCGGATAGGAACGAACCTCCGGGAGAGCGCTTGTCCGGGGATGAAATGCTACTGCAACATGAAGAAGGGCACGCCGAACCGGAGCTCGAACAGCAGGCACAGCAGGAAGCCCAAGGCCAGAGTCACGCCCCACGGCATGTAGGTCAGACTGGCGGGCGCGCCCGGATCGGTTTCGGTTTTGAGCACGATCCACGACTTCAGGTATTCACCAACGTTCTGCAGGGATTGCCGGAGTTTGCCCTTGAAGGCCAGCACGATGGTGGCATAAAGCCCGAACATCGCCGCCCCATACAGGAAGCCGGAGGTCACGAAGATCGGTCCTTTCAAGGCGCCCGCCGCTGCGAGGAACTTTACGTCGCCGCCTCTGATCAGGTTCAACCAGAAGGGAACGTATTGGATCGCAAGCCCAACAACAAGCCCCGCGAGGCTCAACTTGAACCCCGCAAAGCCGCCCAGTGTCGTGTTGATCGCCAATCCTATGATCATCACCGGGAACGTGAGCCAGTTGTAGATCTTCCCACTCCGGGCATCGGTGAACGCTCCCGTGAAGGCCATCAAAACCAGAATCACGTCAACCAGCATGTTGCGCGCGAAGTTGTCTACATTCGGCAGGAGCACGGTCCAACCTCCCTCGACTGAATTTGGTAGGGGAATTATAGCACAACCGTCCATGTGGTCTATCGTAGATTGAACGAAAAACCTCGGGGACTTCCTCCCCCCGGGCTAACGCCGTCACTTGTCGGTCACCGGGAGTTCGGCGATCGGACGCCAGCCACCGACCGAGGAAGGAGGCGAGTTCCATTGACTTCCGGGAGGTAGAGTCTCTATCCGTCCCCATAGCCTGTAACGCAGGCACAGAACGTTGGGAGGAATCCAGACGGGGACCGGTTGTCTGGTCACGAGCCCCGATTTCTTCGAGTGCGTTCCTGCTTCTGTCGCCTCGTCGAGCAGAAAGGTCGTCGTCCACCGATCCACCCATCCTTGCGACTGGCTTCTCTCTGCCTGCCGAATCGCCGACTCGGCGGGCATCTCCTTGACCTCGTCCGACTGCGCCCAAAGTCGGAAGCGAGACGGTCCTCTCTCTTTGTCACCGGCAAGGGCGAGGCGAACTCTGTGAGTTCGAGGGGTCCACGCCATCGAGACACTCAGAAGATTCCCTCGCTTGGTGGGTGGGAGTCGGCGAGGAGGCCCGAAGTCGCAACTGCCGGGGGGGGCGGTCCCCGGAATCACCTCATGATCTGCAGCGCTCTTCGCCTCCGTCACCTCAACTACGAGGTTCATGGGGCGGCAAGTGTAGTCCTGCTGCAGCGCGGGTAGCCAAAAGGAAAGGTAGGCAGGTCCTTGCTTTTGAGCTTCATCCAAAACGGGTTGCAGCTTCCCCGCCCTCCACTTCTGCTCGAACTCCGGCATAGCGATGGTTCGCAACCGACTGCCCCGGCGTTCCACGTGTTGCAGATACCAAAGCGAGAAGAGCAACTCATCCGTCCCCGTGAGGACCGTCCCCTGTCCCCCCGTGGATCGCAGAACCGCGAGGGCGTCCTGGCGCGCCTGCCGGTGTCCCCGCATGTCGGCCCGGGGGTAGGTGACATACGCCTGGAAGAGAACCAGGAAGACGAGAAGGAAACGGTAGGAGAGCACGGCCCCGACACCAGCGGCCGTATCGGTCTTGAAGAACCTTTTCTCCACTGCCGCCGCACCGACTCCCATCCAGACACACCAGAGAACGAACAACGGGACGAAGAACACCCACACGTCCCCCACGTCGTAGGGAACGTATACGACGAGAAGAAGGACCGAAAGGAGCGCTGTCAGTCTGCCCAAAGGCTGCCGGTCACGGAGCATTCGGGAGAACCCGTAGATCGACAGGAGATTTCCCAACAAGAACTGGAGTCCCATGATCGTGATCAGCCCGGCAATCCGTTCCGGCAGTTCCCCAGGCGGAAGGCCGAACACGTGCGATTTATACAGGCGTCCCGTAATGTGGTTCATGAAGCCGTGCAAGCTGCTGGGGTTCCCCCAGTTCAGAGGAGGATGCTGCGCGGCTCTGACCGGGAGGTAGAGGTACAAGAGCAACGGCACTGCAAGGAATGCCGCGAGGAGCGTCAGGTTTGAAGCTTTAAGACTCGTGTCCCTGCGCACGAATGAGTGGACGAGGTACAGGCAAACGGCAAGCACGACAAAGGCCGTCGAGGAATGATTGGTCAGCCCCAGCCCAAGGCACGCGGCAGCGACGTAAAGGAAGCGGACCTCCTCCTCCTGCCGCCATCGCTGGAGGAGGTACAGGACCACGGACAAGAGGAGAGCGTTGAGGGCGTAGACTTCGGCGATGATTGCCTGAGACCAGAACAGATAGGAAGCGGAGAGCATGAGACCGCCGAAGACTCCACCGATCACGCTTCCCGTCATCGAGACCACGGTCAGGGCGACGACTCCCGTTGCCGCGGAGGCGCACAGGACGGAAAGCAGGTTGTATCTGAAGGCCACTTCCCCGAACGGGAAGATCATCGCGAACAGCTTGCCGAGGAGGACGTACAGAGGATATCCGGTGGGATGCGCCACTCCGAGAGTGTAGGAGGCCGCGATAAGCTCTCCGCAGTCTCCCCCGTAGGTCACGGTGGGAGCAACGGTGAAGGCGTAGAGGGCGAAGGATCCGAGGAAAACGCTGATCCCAGCCAGCCAGGCTTTTCGTGCAACAACCGTCTTGCTTTGCTGGGAGTCCTCCACTTCACCTGCCACGGCGCGCAACCTTTCACTCGGGGTTGTGGGGATTATAGGGACACGGTCCAGCAG
>JACQGJ010000308.1 GCA_016199605.1 Armatimonadota bacterium
ACAAAGAACCTGCCGCTGCGGTCAAAGCGGGATTGTCCGCACAACAGGTTTTGCCGCCCAACAACAGGTGACCTGCTTCTCTCGCGGCCCCTGCGAATCCCACCAGCAGACACCAGGCGTAGACCACCAATATCACGATAGACAGGTACGCCGCGTGATTCGCAAAGACTGCGAACCCGAAGAGGCAAAGGACGGTGGTGGCGAGTCCCCACCAAAACGCAACGGCCCTCTGATGGGCGACGATTTCCCGCAGTCGTTCGGACAGAGAGGGCCGGGTTACGGTCACGATCGCCACGAGAGCGGCGATCGGGATCGCGAGGAGAAACACATAGCCAAGCGATAGACCTGCCAGAACCGTCCCGGTTGAAATGCCCCCGAGGGAATCACGGAGATGCTTTGCAGGTCCCTCGGGTATCTGCTGTACATTGGGCTGGGCCCACAAGGAGACCTGCGTCGCCAAAAGCAGGAGAGTCATTGCCATGCCCAGCCAGGGAGTCGAACTATCGCACGGCGCCGCTCGGCGAGCGGAATGTACGCTGTCCCCACGGGGGAGAAGAAAAGGTTTGCCATTTGTCATTGCTATTCACTCTTTCTGCTGAGTTGCGTCTCTTTCAAGTGGTCACGCGCCGGTTTCCCGCGCGGGGACAGTCCTTCGAAGAGTCACGTTGGCGACAAGCGCCAGCGCAAACCCAACCCACAGCCACCACGACGGGTTCAGCGGCGGCCACATCATCCCCGCTCTCAGCGAATCGAACCGGTTTGCCGCCCAGTCAGCCAGTCCAGCAACGGGCGCTGTTAACGCGTGACCCCACATGGAGAGATTTCGGGTAGCGTCATCAAAGTAGACTTGTGCACCCGATGGTATGCATGCGGCGAAGTCCACTTGCGGAAACGCGATTCGCGCCAACGGCATGGTGAGCGACTGCGTAGGCGACAACGCGATCCAGGCGATGAGGGAGGCCAGACCTCCCACCGCGGCTACCTGCATCATGGGATGGACCAGCAGTGCAAAGCACCGTTGCTTCCACCGCAGCTTCGGGGAGGCAAGGCGCGCCCTCACCCGTTCCGAAAAGTCGCAGGCCACGGTCTGTGGCAGAGCTGCCAGCAACGCCTCCGATAAGATCCTGAGCTCCTCGCGAGCGCGCCGGCAATCTGTGCAGCCCGTCAGATGCTCTTCCAGCAGCCCTCGCGTCTCCGCCTCCAAGACTTCGCCCTCCGCCTCGCGATGCAGATTCATCAGGGCCGTCTCACATTCGCGTTGGCGATTCTCCTCCCTCATCTCTCATCCCTCCTCAACAAGGCCTCTCAGCCGTTCCCTCAACAACTCCTTGGCCCTGAACAAATGCGTCTTCACCGTCCCCATGGGAAGTTGCAGCGCCTCGGCAATCTCCGAGTAGTCCAGTCCGGCGACGTAGCGCATCACCACCGCGGCCCGGTAATGCGCCGGCAAGCTTTGTATCGCGGTTCGGACGGACCGCTGCAGAGCGTGCGTTTCGGCGACCTCTGCAGGCGAGGGAGAGGGGGACGGCAAATCCCTCCCCCTTTCATCATCGTCAAGGCTGACCATGGCGCCTGGAGGCTTCTCGTCACGCAACTGGTTCAAGCACAGGTTTGCCGCGATGCGGAAGAGCCAGGTGTGGAAAGGACGCGCAGGGTCATACAAAGCCAGGCGTGTGAAGGCCCGAAGAAACGCTTCCTGGGCCAGCTCTTCTCCCCGCGCTGGATCGCCCAACATCCGGGTCGTCAAACCCACCACGCGCTGGCGGTAACGCTCGACGAGCACATCGAAGGCGCTCAAGTCGCCGCGGAGGCCTCTGACTGCCAACTCGGAGTCCGGCGCGGACCGGGCATCCCTCTCCACAATGCTTCGACTCCTGCACTTCCGGGTCAACACCACTGGAATCGTCAGCGGAGGTGAGCCCACCTTTGGTAACACAACTGGTAATACAGCCGCGTTTGTCAACGTCCTCCACCCTCCATAACCGTGCAATGCCGCGATGACCGTCACCGTGCATTACAAGGAATCGGGAGGGTTTGTTTCGGAAAGTCAGACCAGACTCAAGGCGCACTTACGCCGACGACCACGTCTCCTACCTTATCCGACAGGACCATGTCTCTCACCCGCCTGGTCATCTGGGGGGTGAGCACAGGAGATTCTCTGTCGTCCCTCGCCTCGGCGCTCGGCAATTCCCATGGTCCTTTCGTATGAGGCCCGCTTCAACCGCAAATCCTCAAGGCGTAGTCTTACAGATATGGATAGCACCGTCAATGGACAGGAGGGTCTACTTTCCTCGTGATTGACAGCCTGGGGCCGTCTCCGTATACTCGGTTTATCAACTGTCATCAGGGAAAGGCCGAAGTCAGTGAAGAAGTCTGATGGAATCGTGGGACTGAGACTCCTGGGAGTGATCGCAATCTCCGGTCTGGCGTTGGCCTCGTGTGGGAGGCACTCGGCACAGAAGCCAAGATCATCGAGCAAGGCAGCAAAGAATCCGGATCAGACGGTCATCGACCGGTCCGCCCCTGTCACGCCGGACGCAAAGCTGGCCGACACCTACAACAACCGGGGGATTGCTGTCTACAAGAAAGGGGATTATGAGGCGTCTTTGAAAGACTTCGAGCAGGCGATCCGGTACAACCCGAAGTATGCCACCGCTTACAACAACCGGGCAAATGCCTACTATAACCTGGAGGACTACAACCACGCCATCGATGACTACGACAAAGCCCTTCAGTTGAATACGAAGTTCTCCATTGCCTACAATGGCCGGGGAAACGCCTACTATCGCCTGGGAGACAGCGATCATGCCCTTCTGGACTTCAGCCGCGCAATTGGTTTGAACCCAAAATTCGCCGTCGCCTACAACGGACGCGGGCTTGCCTACTACGAGCAAGGTAACAACGGGCTTGCGTTCCAGGACTACACCAAGGCCATCGCGCTGGCGCCAAACCTGGGCGAGTCTTACAACAACCGAGGGACCATCTTCTACAACCGGGGGCTCTACACTTACGCCCTGAAAGACTTCGACAAGGCGGTCACCTTCAACCCAAAGCTGGCCCAAGCCTATCTGAACCGGGGCAACACCTACTACAAGTTGAGGGACTACGAGCACGCGGTCGAGGACTTCGACAGTTTCATCGATCAGAACACCCAGTCGGCTGTGGGGTATCTGAACCGGGGCATTGCCCTCTACCAGCAAGGAGACAAGCCCAAGGCGATCCAGGACTTCACCAAAGCCATCGAGTTGGATCCGAGCAACGCCGAAGCCTACAACCAGAGAGGCATGGCTTACTACGCGATGGGAAACCTGGATCAGGCGATCGAAGATTACGATCGGACCATCCAACTCAATCCGAAAAACCCTTACGCCAGACGCGTCCGCGAGTTGGCCATGGAGAAGAAGAAGCAAGGGCTGTTGAAGTAAACGTTCCACGACACAAGCCCTCAGGCCGCCGGTCACTCCCCCTCGCGTTCAGCTTCCCCGTAGTCGCGCGCCTGTCATGCGGGGCCGCCTCTGGCCGTAAGATCCTTCCCAGCTCCGCACTGTTCACAGAACGGCAACAGGGCATGTCGAACTGCGTTGCAGGAGGAACACTTTTCATAGAGGCCGGTTCCACATGCTGGACACACGTATGGTTCCTCCGCCGATGGGCTGGAAGACTCGGGGAACAGCAACCTGCGGAGGCTGCGCCGGTCCCAGAAACGATACTTCAGCGGGCCTCGTCGTATTGGGTACGCGCAAACAGGACAGAAGAAGCACTCATAAGCTTCTCGGTACTGCTTGATGAGCGACTCAATCTTCGGGAAGGTAATGGCGCGGATCAGGTAGACCAGAGTCTTGACGACTACGGCGAGCGAAGCTACCAGAAGGATATACCTGAAATACCGGGCCGGGAAATGCTCGTGAAGCACGGCCGTTACCATCACAAGAGTGGCTACCCCAAAAGCATAGATGATCGGCGCGTAGAGGCTCGACCGCTTCTTGAGGAAGGAATAGCCGGCGATCAGGAGCATAGGGACCAGGAACAGGAGTTGCAGGAAGGCAACCTTCAAGTGGTGTTTTCGCAGCAGGACGCGGAACTCCTTGCGCGCCTCTTTCCGCTGCTTGTCTAACCGGGACTCTATCCCCCTCTTGTTAGCCTCAAGACCGCGTTCTTCCTCACTGAGTTTCGCGATGTCTTCGTTCAGTTTCTGGTACCGACTTTGGTTTGCCAGAAAAAGAGCTTCGCCTTCAGCCAGCGCCTTCCGCTCCGCTTCGGAGGGCTTGACATTTCTCCGAAGGCTGAGACGCTGCATCTCCAAGAGCTGGTTCATTGTCCGTTGCGAACCGCTCGTGCTGTCCCGCAACAACTCCTGCCTGGACTTCTGGTCTGCGATCCTCCGGTTTGTGATGACGATCTTCTTGTCCAGCTCTTTGGACTGTCGAACAAGCGCGGGGGTGAGGTGACGCTTTTCCACCTTCCAGTAAACAGGCCCCTTCAGGTTGCCGATGTCTTCCACCACGAAGCTTTGCAGCCAGAAGAACAGAACGCCAGTCAGAATGCTGAAGACGACTACCGCGACACGATGGAGCCACGGTCCCTTCGGTGTGAGTGTTTCGTTCATCGATCTCCTCCTCTTGCTTCTGTGTCTAACGGTTATCATACCTCCTGTCTCCTGTTGCGTGATCGGCCCAACGGACTAATTGCCGACGGGCCGTGGTCCTATTTTCGTGGGACCCGCAAAGCGGAGGTTCGGTTTGCCCCGGGTCCAAGACCGTCGTGCAGGCACACTGGACAACAGAGGTCGACTCTGCGAGAATGTCGGGCGGATTGGTTCAAGAGGAGACACGACATGCCCTGTCACTTTCAGCGAAACTTTAGGATGGCGTATACGCTCACGGCCCTCGCGACGGTTAGCTTCACACGGCTTGGTCAGTCCGCGCCGACTGGAGTGGCCTTCCACACTGCCACCATCGGCAACGACGCATGGTCGGGCAAGTTGGCAGCGCCGAACAAGACGAGGACCGATGGACCATTTCACACACTTCAACGGGCGAGGGACGCGGCGCGGCAGGAGAGAACTGACGGAGCAGCCCCGGTTCGCATAGTGATCCATGGTGGAACTTACTATCTTGCTGACACCCTCACGCTTGATGCGAGAGACTGCGGGCTGACGATCGAGGCAGCGCCGGGAGAGAAGGCGACTCTTAGCGGTGGTCGAGCGGTGACCGGTTGGCGGCCGTATCGCGGAAAGGTTCTGCAGGCAGATCTGTCGGCGCTGGAACTGCCCGACCTCAACTTCCGCGAGCTCTACTGCGATGGCAAGCTGATGCCGTGGGCGCGAGTCCCCAACTTCGATCCGCAACACCCGCGGACGGGAGGCTTCCTTCAGAATGCAGGCATCGTCGAGAAGGAAACGAAGACGAAGTTCCGCTACCGCGAGGGAGAGTTGCATCCCGAGAAGTGGACGCACCCCGAGCGGGCGTGGATGATGTTCCACGACTCGCTGAGCTACGAGACCCAGTATTGTCCGGTCAAGAGCATTGATCCCCACAAGCGCGTCATCGAGGCCAGCCAGGGCGTCTACTTGCTCTCCGTCGGCAATCCATTCTACGTTTGCGGTCTGCTGGAGGAGTTGGACGCGCCGGGGGAGTGGTGTGTGGACCCGGACACGAGGACGCTGTATTGGTGGCCACTGCTTCCAGACCTCAAATCCCAGATCGCAAATCCAAAACCAAAAATTCCGAACGTGGTTGTTCCCGCGCTGACCTCTGCCTTTGTTGTTAAGGGCGATCCGCTTAATGACCAATGGTTAAAGAATGTGAGAATCGGCCACCTTGCGATTCGGGATTGCCGGGGGAGAGCGATTCAGATGACGGGCGCCCGGAATTGTACGGTCACCGCGTGCGACTTGCGCAATGCCGAGGTCGGCGTCTATCTGGGCGACGATACCCACGACTGCAAGGTTGTCGGTTGTGACATCACGCAGACCCAGGGCGACGGCGTCAGCATCATCGGCAGCAGCAAGGACTATGATCGCGTCACTGGTAACGTCGTGGACAACTGCTACATCTGGGACCTCGGCTGGGGTCGCATCCACAATCGCTGCGGTGGGGTCTACATGCACCGGATCATGCGCTGCAAGGTTACCCACAATCATATCCACGACACGCCCCGCTACGCCATCGGCATGGACGTGGGCGGCGAGTGTGAGATCGCCTGGAACCACTGCCACCACTCCAACCTCGTGACCCTTGACACAAGCATCATCGAGGCGGCGACGGCGATGGACTGGGGACTTCCGATGGAAGAGCAGATGGAGCGCAACAGGAAGTGGAATTGGAACAACTCGATCCACCACAACCTCCTGCACGACTCCGGCGGCTGGGGTACCAATGCGATGGGGCAACTCGAAGCGCCTCTCTACTCGTGGGGCATCTACCTCGACACTCACTCCAGCGGCTGGCGCGTCCACGACAATGTGATTTACAACACCGTCCTCGGCGCCTACATGGTCAACGGCGGCATGGAGAACGTCTTCGAGAACAACCTCTGTGTGGACGGCAGGGAACACCAGGCATACCTGAGCGTGTGGCCGAAGTATGTCACCACCGGCAATCGGGTGGAGCGCAACATCTTCGCCTATTCGGGCAAGTCTGCGAATCTCTACACGGTCGGAAAGACCGACAAGGAGGGCTACGCCTTTCGCTCCAACCTGGTCTGGGCAAATGGCGAGAAGCCGAATGTTGGAGGGATTGCCGGAGTGCCACGCAAGGGCAAGGACGCGTGGGAAGGCTGGCTCAAGTTTGGGCAGGATGAAGGCAGCCTCATCGCCGATCCGCAGTTCGTGAACGCGGCGAAGCGCGACTACCGCCTCAAGCCAAGCTCGCCGGCGATCAAGCTGGGCTTCAAGCCGATTGACCTGAGCAAGGTCGGCAACTACGCCAGCCCCGACCGGCGCACGTGGCCTCGACCCGAGGTGAAGGTCGCGCGGGACGCGATGGACTATGCCCCCGGAGCGACGGTAGATAAGCCACAGACTCCGCTGCGGGACTACGAAGAATACGCCGTGGGAGAGTCCGAGCGCAACGCGCACGTCGGCAACAAGGGCGAAGGCACTGCGCTGGTGACCGACGAGACCGCCGCCTCCGGCAATCACAGCCTCAAGTTCACCGATGCCGCGGGGCTGGGCCAGAACTTCTTCCCCTACATCACCTACCCGCTGGCACAGGAGAGTGGCAGCCTGAAGATGACTTTCGACCTGCGATGGGAGACCGGCGCGCTGTTCGCCCTCGACTGGCGGGACGATCCCTACTACTACAACATGGGACCCAACCTGACCACTACCGCCGATGGCTGGTTGGTGGCCAACGGCAAGCGAATGCTGCAACTGCCAGTCGGGCAGTGGGTACACATCGAGACCAACTGCCTGCTGGGGGAAAAGGCCACCGGCAAGTATGGTCTGACCATCGGTCTGCCCAACGCCGCGCCGCAGGTCTTCAAGGACACCGGCTGCTCACCGAAGTTCCAGACGCTCAACTGTGTGGTGTTCATGTCGGTAGCGGAAGGTCCGACGGTGTTCTATGTGGATAATGTGGAGTTCAAACCTATCGGTGGGGAAAAGAAATGACGGCCAACGGGAGAGAAAAGGAATCGTGAGCGGAACAAAAGGCAATTCGGGATACTGGATTCGCCACGTTCTACGCGTCGCGTTCTATCTCTGGTCTGCGTGTATCTTCGCATTCCCGCTTGTGATCGTGCTCGCGCTGATCCATTCAAAGCCCAACCTCCCCACTGACGTGACTTCGAACGCCGCAGATTATTTCACGCGTTACACCGGTCTCACATGGCCCGACTCGGCAACAGTTCTCTTGGTTGAGGATAGCAAGTGGGGAGGCAGAGAGGGCAGCTTCCATATTCTGTTCAGCGCGGAGGAAAAAACGCTTAAGAGTTGGCTGGCAGGACCGCCTCCCTGGGAGAAGCTGAAATGGCAACGTGGTCCAGTTCCGGTGGAGATCGGGAGCTATGATCGACTGGTCAAACACAGAGATGCCATGGACCGGGTTGATCTTCAGGTTGAGCGCGCGTGGAATGCCAAAGAGACCTGGTACTCCACCGACCAGACTTGCAGCGAATCTACCGGCTGGCAATCCGGGAAGCTGCTTGTGATCACTCCCCGCAAAAGATTGGTCTGCCTGTCAGTGTGGCAATGATCGGGCCATGAACGTCCGATAGACATGAAACTTCGACATCGACATCACTCGGGTAAAGGGGTAGTGGTTTTACTCTCCGTTCTGTGGTGAACACGGGAAGGAACTGTCCTATTCGGACCCGTCATTTATGAATGCACCCCGTGGGATTCCCGTATGAGGAGCGAATATGCTAACACGCGCTTTTGACAATGGCGTTCTGCGATTCCACATTGCTGAGTCGCTGCACTCCGGCGAGCGGACCTACGCTCTCTCGGCGATAGAAGTAGCGCCCTCCAAAGGCTGGCAGCCTCTGCTGGAAGGGATCCCGGGGCAGGAGTTCGCCACTTCGCTTGGCTCGATACCCGCCCACACGTCCGAAGTTCGTCAGACCACGGACGGAGGGTGGGAAGTAACGATGTCCGGCCGCGGCGAGGGCTGGGAAGCGAGAGAAATCATCACCCTTGCGGCGGGACAGCCGTTCATTCGTCGCACGCAGACCTACCGATTCCTGAAAAGCTGCGACCTCGCGATCTGCCCGGGCTTCCGCTTGCGGTCTGACGA
>JACQGJ010000309.1 GCA_016199605.1 Armatimonadota bacterium
AAGGCGCTGCTCTTCCTGGGATCGGGCAGCGTGATCCACTCCATGGAGCATGCGCTCCACCATGCCCACCAACACGAAGACCCGCAGGACATGCGTAACATGGGCGGTCTCGGCAAGCACATGAAGATTACTGCTGCCACCTTCGTCCTCGGGGCCGCAGCGTTGGCCGGAGTGCCCGGGCTGTCAGGGTTCTTCAGCAAAGAGGAGATTCTCACCGGAGCCTGGGGAGTGAGCAAGATCTACTGGCTTCTCGGCATCGCGGGCGCTGTGATGACCGCCTTTTACATGACTCGCCAGGTGTTCAAGACTTTCTTCGGCAGGTTCCGTCTGGGTGAGAACATCGAGCACCATCTGCACGAATCCCCAATCGTCATGACCCTGCCCTTGATGCTGCTGGCCGTCGGAGCGGTCGGCGCAGGCTGGATCGCCAAACCTTTCCAGGAGTTCCTGTCGCCGGTGTTCCAGGCTCACGAGGCCGCCGAACACGCGGGGGGACACGCGTTCCCGATGATGATCGCGATCGCCGCAGCCGCTGTCGGAATCGTCACTGGGTGCGCCTTCTATGCGAAAACCTCCGAGGTCCCCGGCCGCATCGTCTCGGCAATCCCCGGGGCTTACCGTTTGCTATACAACAAATACTACGTGGATGAGATCTACGATCGTCTGATCGTCAGCAAAGGACACCAGCTTTCCCGCTTCCTCGCCCAACTTTTCGATGTCTACGTCGTCGATGGTCTGGTCAACGGCGTGGGGAAGTTAGTCGCGGGGATTGGCGAAGTGGTCAAGCAGTCGCAGACCAGTTACGTGCGCAATTACGCACTGACCATGGTGGCCGGCGTCATCCTTCTCGTCGGCTATCTGATGATTCGGTAACCGCATGAATATCGACTCCTACATTCTGACTCTCATCGTGTTTCTGCCCGTCGTCACGGCGGTGGTAATCCTTTTCCTCCGCAATGACAACCCTCAGTCGATCCGGGCTGTTGGCTTCGTGGGGGCGGTCCTCACCTTTGTTGCCTCCCTGCACCTGCCTACCTATTTCAACGCCGGACAGAGCGGGTATCAGTTCGAGTGCAATATCCCGTGGATACCGCAGTTCGGGACCCGATACCATGTCGGCGTGGACGGCATCAGCCTTCTACTGATCCTCCTGACGACCTTGCTCACTCCCCTCGTGATCGTCTCATCATGGAATGACGTAAAAGACAAGGTCAAAGGTTACCTCGTCTGTCTGCTGCTGCTCGAGACGGGGATGCTGGGAGTTTTCGTTTCCCTCGACCTGGTCCTCTTCTACGTTTTCTGGGAAGCGATGCTGGTTCCCATGTATCTGCTCATCGGTGTCTGGGGGGGGCCGCGGCGGATCTATGCGGCCGTGAAGTTCTTCCTTTACACCATGTTCGGCAGCGTGCTGATGCTGGTGGCGATCATCGCGCTCTATTTCTCCTACACCAATGACCAGGGACAACACAGCTTTGACTTGGTGACCCTGATTCAGCGGCATTCCCTTGCTGGACCCAGCGCAATGCTGGCCTTTGCCGCGTTCGCCCTGGCCTTCGCTATCAAGGTTCCCATGTTCCCTTTCCACACCTGGTTACCGGACGCGCACGTGGAAGCCCCGACCGCGGGCAGCGTCATTCTGGCCGGGGTGCTCCTGAAGATGGGGACTTACGGATTCCTGCGATTCTGCCTCCCGTTGTTCCCCGAGGCGGCTCTGCACTTCGCGCCGCTCATTTCGATTCTGGCAATCATCGGCATCATCTATGGCGCTCTCGTCGCCATGGCGCAAACCGACATCAAGAAGCTGGTCGCCTATTCGAGCGTGAGTCACCTGGGCTTTGTCATGCTGGGGATGTTCGCCTTCAACATGCAGGGCATGTCCGGCAGCCTGATCCAGATGATTAACCACGGTCTGAGCACCGGCGCCCTCTTCCTCATCGTGGGGATGATCTACGAGCGGAGGCACACGAGGCAGATTGCTGATTTTGGCGGCCTCGCCAAGGTGGTCCCAATCTTCACGGTCTTCTTCCTGATCGTGACCTTGTCCTCCATCGGCCTGCCCGGACTGAACGGCTTCGTCGGGGAGTTTCTGATCCTCCTGGGCACGTTCAAGGTCAACCCCTGTTACGCCTTGCTCGGGACTTCCGGCGTCGTGCTGGGCGCCGCCTACATGCTCCGCATGTTTCGCAGCGTCATGTTCGGCCCGCTCCAGAAGGAGGAGAACAGCCACTTGAAAGACCTGAGCCTGCGAGAGATCTGCGTGCTCGTCCCCGTACTGGCCTGCATTTTCTGGATCGGCGTGTATCCCAAGTGGTTCTTCGCTGTCATGGACCGCTCGGTCTATGAAGTCGAAAGTATCATGCAGAAGGCTCAAGGGAGGACGCCCGCGAAGTATTCACAGGACAGAGTCGCCTCCTACGAGTCCAACGGGCGTCGTCGTCCAACGGATTCACGCCAACTGCGGGAAACCGCGAGCCGCCTCTACGGACCCCCAGCGGGAATCGCGGGCCGTACCGATGCCTACCGAAGGCCTCTGTGGACGGGGGGCGGACGCTGATGCCAACCATTGCAGTGCCCAACGTCAACCTTTACGCCGTCCTCCCCCAGATGGAGTTGTTGGTATTTGGGTTGCTCGTCCTGCTGGCAGCGGCTGTCTCGCGCGACGAACGTCGCCCTCTTCTCAATGTGCTGGCAACCCTCGGATTGGTCCTTGCCACTTACACCTCAATAACCCTTTGGGGTCAGCACGGACTGCGCTTCGACAGCGGAAGCATGTTCGTGGCCGACCGATTGGCCGTCCTCGTGAACGTTCTGCTGTGTCTCGGCGCTTTGGTCACTCTGATGATCTCTGGGAGCTTTCTGGTCGCTCAGGAGACTTTGAGGGGAGAATACTACGCGCTGATTCTGTTTGCTGTGATCGGTATGGGAGTCATGGCCTCGACGGCGGACCTCATGATCTTCTTCCTGGGCCTCGAGACCTTCTCGATTGCGCTTTACATCCTTTGCGGCTTTGCCAGGGGCAAGGTACTTTCCGTGGAGGCCTCACTGAAGTATTTTCTTCTCGGTTCCTTCGCGAGCGGATTCCTTTTATACGGAATTGCTCTCGTATATGGCGCGACCGGCACCACCAATCTTGTTGGGATGTCTCTGCACGAAGACGCCGTGTACCTGTATCACAACGCCATCCCGACTCAATTTCCGTGGAATACGCTACTCACCCTCGGGTGGGGGTTGATCCTGGTCGGGTTGGCCTTCAAGGTGGGACTTGTTCCGTTCCACCTCTGGACGCCCGACGTGTATGAAGGCGCTCCCACGCCCATCACCGCCTTCATGTCAGTCGGAGTCAAAGCCGCCGCCTTTACGGCCTTTCTCAGGGTGATGACCACGACGGGGCTTTTCGACCTGGAAAAATGGACGACGGCGCTGTCAGTCCTCGCCGTGCTGACAATGTGCGTAGGGAACGTGGTTGCGCTGTCGCAGCGGAACCTGAAACGCCTGTTGGCCTACTCGAGCATCGCCCACGCCGGTTACATTACGTTGGGGATCATCTCGGGAAGGAGCCTCGGCGCGCAGGCGGTGCTGTTCTACCTGGTGTCCTACACGATCATGAACCTCGGCGCCTTCGCCTTTGTCGTCTTCGCGGGCGCTCACCATGAGGGTAACCTGACCCTCGACCAGTGCAAGGGTCTCGGATTCACGCATCCGCTCCCTGCCGCCATGATGGCCGTGTTCATGCTGTCTCTGGCAGGGCTTCCGCCCACCGTCGGGTTTCTGGGAAAGCTATACCTGTTCCAATCCGTCGTCCAGGCGGGCCATATTCCCCTCGCGGTCATCGCAGTCCTCAACAGCGTCGTGGCAGTCTACTACTACCTGCGGATAGTGGTCATGATGTATATGCACGAACACTCCGGCCACGACTTGCAGCCGTCACGTTCGACCGGTGTCCTGGCCGCCACTGGCGTGTGTGCCTTCCTCGTCCTGCTCCTTGGGCTGTTTCCCTCGAAATTGATCGAGATAGTGAAGCAGTGCCTGTGATTTCCTCCAACCTGTCGCCTCACTCAAACACAAGGCAAACCTTCCCGCCCTGTCCTTTGGCGGCGAGTTCGTAGGCTTCCGAGGCCTGGTTCAGCGGCAGGCGATGGGTGGCGGTTTTGTCCGGATGGATTCCCCACCGGTCGAGCCGTTCCACCAACTCCTCCAGGTGCTTTAGGGAAGTGACCCAGGAACCGAAGAGGGTAATCTGCTTGTGGATGAGGTACTTGGAGACTTCGAAGCTGACAGTTCCTCCTTCGCCCACATAGGCGCAGCGACCCCAGTCACGGGTCCCCTGCAACGCGAGCAGTCGCGCCGAGGCGGCGCCGGAGCAGTCGATGCTCGCCTCGCAGCCCTGCCCACCGGTTAGAGACAAAATCTGGTCGAGGGCGGAAGCGTCCGCTTTGAGAATGTGGTCCACGAGACCGAGATTCGACGCAAGGGCCAATCGCCCCTCGGCGAGATCTGTTCCGACAATCTCCTTGACGCCCAAGGCCCGGCCGAGCATCGCCGCGGCCAGACCCACAGGACCCAGTCCCGTGATGAGCAGCCGATCGCTGCCACTGACCTGCATCCGGCGCAACGCCTCATAGGCCGTGCCAAAACCGCATGCGCATAACGCGCCGTCGATGTAGGACAGCGAGTCGGGCAGTCGCACGAGCGTGTTTTCCTCGGCGAGAAGGCAGGGGGCATGACCGCCATCCCGCTGCCAGCCGTAGGCCGCTCGGAACTCCCCGCGACAACTGATCATGTAGCCGTGCTTACATTCGTCACATACCCCGCAACCGGAGATGTGATAGACGACGACCCGGTCGCCAACCTTGAACTGTTTGCAGCCCGGTCCGACCTGAGCGATCTGTCCGCAGGGTTCATGCCCGGCGATGACGCCCTGGTAACCTTCCGGCCCCTTGCCCAGGTGTTCGCGGTAAATGGCACGGATGTCGCTGCCGCAGATAGAGGAGGCTTTCATCGCCACCAACACCTGAGCGTAGCCTGGCTCGGGGACAGGATGATCTCTGAACTCAACGGTGCTGTTTCCCGGCAGCACGACTCCGGGCATGGTTGCAGAGGAAGTCATCTTCGATCCTTTCTCCAGATTGTTACTGCGGAGACTACAGGGAAGAAACGGATGGGGTTGATTGCGTCCGGAGATGATGCGGGGCGGCGAGACCCGATCTGCCCATCGTTCCGTGTCTCCCTCCACAGCAGCAAGGACATCCCCGGGACGCTAAGCCGGTGTAATCTCTCCGTTCAGGTCCCACAAGCCTTCCCAGGTTTGGTCCTCTTTCCACAGGAACACGTGTCCTTTGATGAGGCGGCAGTTCCTGTCGATGCCTTCGATCTCCCGCATCTCTTCCTCGGTCAGTGGACCGCTCACGGCGCCCCTCAAGTTGCTCAAGTAGTGGGTGCGACGCACCGAGAAGGGAATCGGAACCTGTCCACGCTGGACCGCCCATTTCACGCAGACCACCGCGGGATGGAGGCCCCACCTCTCGGCGATCCGAACGATGACCGGGTCTTCGGTATCCACCGTGTCGTCCGGTGTCCGGTCGCGCTCCGGTCTCCCGGGAGAGCCGACGGGAGAATAGCCAATCGGGACGATGCCGTTGTCCACAACGAACTGGAAAAGCTCCGGTTGCTGAAAGTGTGGGTGGAGCTCCATCTCCGCGCAGGCGGGCCTGATTTCGGCATCCCGCAGCAACAGCTTGAGCTTGGGAATGGTCATGTTGGAAGTCCCGATATGCTTCACCAGTCCCCGTTCGACCAGCTTCTCCAACTGTCGCCAGGTTTTCATGTAGCTCTCGTGGAGGTATGGCTTGGCCTCCGCACTGCGGGAGGTGATATCGCACCTGGGGGGATGGAAGTTCGGGAAGGGCCAGTGGATCAGATACAGGTCAAGATAGCTCAACTGCAGGTCCTCGAGTGTCTTTTCGCACGAGGGGATGACATCATCTTCTCCGTGCTTGTCGTTCCACAACTTCGAGGTTACCCACAGGTCTTCGCGTTTCACGCCGCCCCGAATAATCTCGCAGAAGGAGTGACCGATCTGTCGCTCATTCCCGTAGACCGACGCACAGTCAAAAAGCCGATAGCCCACAGAGGCTGCGCCTGAAACTGCTTCCGCTACGGTCTGCGCGGATACACTGTCGGAGCCGAAAGTCCCCAGACCCACTACAGGAATCGTAGCCCCGGTGTAGAGTACGCGCGTGGGGATCTCCTTCGGATCGACCCCCTCGGGGTCGAAGGTAAAAGAAGGGGACGATTGCGCTGTCATTGAAGAACCCTCCTGTTAGACCTTACAGTCACGATCTCCTTACTTCAGCAGTGATCCCGGGTCGAGGTTGGGGGCCTCGATATCCTTGAAGTACTTCACCGTCCCGACCTTCAGCTCGTAGGTGGCTTCGTCGTCACAGACGATAGTCCCTTTAGGATGGATCTGCAACGCACTGACCGTCCACATGTGATTGACAGGCCCCTCCACGACATGGTTCAGGGCGCGCGCCTTGTTGTGTCCCGTAACCATGATCAGCACCTCTTTGGAATCAAGAACCGTTCCGACCCCGACGGTCAACGCGGTCTTTGGAACTTTCTCAACATCTCCACCGAAGAAACGGGCGTTGACGAGTCGGGTGTCGTAGGTGAGTGTCTTCACACGTGTTCGGGATGCCAGAGATGAACCGGGTTCGTTGAAGGCGATATGCCCGTCCTCCCCGATGCCGCCAAGGAACAACTGAATCCCTCCGTAGCTCTTGATCTTGTCCTCATACGCCGCGCACTCCGCTTCCAGGTCCGGGGCGTTGCCGTTGAGGATGTTGACGTTCTTCTTGGGAATGTCCACATGGCGGAAAAGATGATGCCGCATGAAGTAGTGATAGCTCTGCTTGTGACTCTCGGGCAGTCCCACGTATTCATCCATGTTGAAGGTGACGACGTTCTCGAACGAGACGACGCCCTCCTTGTTCATCCGTACCAGCTCATTGTAGGTTCCGATGGGAGAGGAACCTGTTGGTAAACCGAGAACGAAGGGCTTCTCGGACGTCGCGTTGAACTTCTTGATTCGCCTGGCGATATACGCCGCCGTCCATTTGCTGACTTTGTCATAGTCGGGTTGGATGATGACTCGCATTCACTGTCTCCTTAATGAGTGGTTGTATTGATGATGGAGGAGAGAGATGAGAGTCGCGAGCGCGGGGCTGAGTACATCCCTCATCCAGATACGAACTATTCCTTCCGCTTTGCGTAGTACTCGGTCAGGTGAGTTTTCACCTGCTCCTCAAGCTCTTCATCGGTAATCGAGGACATGCGGCCCTCGTTCTCGTATTGATCCATGACCCATCGTTGGATCTTGGCAACCTTCATCACCGTGAGGCGTTCCTCGCCTTTCAGCCCGAGGAAATCGTTGACCCACAGGGCGATGCCGTCGGTTCCCGATTTGTCGGTGATCGCGACACGCGGAGGACGGTTAAGCAACTCGGTTGTGTCGAAGATGTTGTAGATGCGCTCGTCACGGCGCAAGCCTCCGGCGTGGATCCCGGCTCGCGTCGTGTTGAAGTCTCTTCCAACAAACGGATAGTTGGGCGTCAGCGTCGTGCCGATCACTTTCTCGTAATACTGAGCCAACTCCGTGATGACGGAAAGGTCGATGCCGCACAGGTCGCCTTTGAGTGCAACGTATTCGATGATTGCCCCCTCCAGCGGAGGGTTGCCGGTACGCTCTCCAAACCCGAAGAGCGTTGTGTTGACCGCATCGAGTCCGTAAATCCAACACGTTGCTCCATTGATATGAACCTTGTGGAAGTCGTTGTGCCCGTGCCACTCCAGCCGATCCGCCGATACCCCGCACTCGTTCATGAGACGCCAGATCAGCTTGGGGATGGATCGGGGCTCTGCCGCGTTTGGATACGACAGCCCAAACCCCATCGTGTCACACAAACGAATCTTAACCTTCATGTTTTCCGGTGCACTCTCAGTCAGCTTCTCCAGGCGCTGCACAAAGGGAAACACAAACCCCGGCAGATCAGCTCGCGTTACATCCTCGAGATGGCATCGAGGGCGGACGCCATGCTCCAGTGCCGCTTCCGCGACCTCAACGTACTGATCCATGGCTTCCCGGCGGGTCTGGTTCTGCTTGTGGAAGATATGGTAGTCGGAAGAAGAAGTGAGCATTCCTGTCTCTCTCAACTCCATCTCTTTGACCAGGCGGAAGTCCATTTTGTTGGCACGAATCCATCCCGTGATCTCCGGGTATCTCAGGCCGAGGCTGCGGCACTCCTCAATCGTCTCCCGGTCATTCTTGGTGTAGAGAAAGAACTCCGATTGGCGGATCACACCGTTTGGACCACCAAGTCGAGAGAGCATCCTGTAAAGCTCGACCATGTGCTCTTTTTTATACGGCGGGCGCGCCTGCTGGCCATCGCGGAAGGTCGTATCGGTGAGGTGGATATCGCGAGTCTTCACTTCGCGCGGGTCAAATTCGACCCGCTGCCCGTCGATGGTTTCCTGGATCTTATCTTCGAAGGAGATCAACGGAGGAAGCGAGTAAGGGAAAATGTCCTCGATAAGGTTCGGACTGTCAACGTTTATTAGTTCGTAGGTTCTCATGGGGCCTCCTTTTCCTCAATTCAGCAAGGTGTTGAAGAAGTTGATGGCTGCGCCAACAGTCTGCACTTTCAAGGCTTCTTCCTCATCCAGAGTCAGGTTGAACTCCTCCTCATAGGCGGCGACCAGCTCGATGGACTTGAGCGAGTCAGCCCCCAGATCGAAGGCAAAGTGGTCTGCCTCCTTGATTTCAGCCTCACTGAGCTTCAGTTCACGGGCTGTCACCATGGTCACTCTCTGTGCGATTTCTTCTCGTGTCATCTTTCGTTCCTTCCTATCTGTATTTTGAGAGAAGATCTTTGATTTCTGTATACCGGTCTCGCAGCGATGTCGCGTGTTCGTTCAGGTTCTGAATCACGCTGTTGGTGTCGATCGTCCCGCGAACGGACTGAAAGTCGAGCACCTTGTTCGTCTCGTCCTGATCCAAGCCGTAGCCAATCTGAGAGAAGGCGCTGAATTCCTTCTTCGAGTCTTCGAGAATCATCGAATGCAATGTATTTGCCGAGGAATACCATTCCTCAAGGGCTGTCTCCGCCTTCTCTACACCGATCGTCTGTAGAGCCGTTCCATACTCCTTCTCGTAAGCTGCATGGACAAATTCCCAGGCGTCTTCAGAGTAACGGCGATACATCGCCTCAAGCTCGTCCAGCAATTCCTCGTAGGAGATCAAGTCCCCCTGGCTGACTTTTTCCACCAATGCATTCACGCGTTCTCGCGGCGTCAGAAGACCGGCAAGGTCGGTCCATTCTTCCGGGAGAGCCAACTGTCTCTCCGGCTTGAGTAAAGCAGTGGCGTCGGACCAGTTGCCCGTCTCCCGCAACGCGTCACTCAGTCGTGAACAAACGGCGTCGTTCAAGTATCGGGAGATGGCCAGTTGGTAATACTTGGCCCCCTTCTTCAATAACACGCGGCTCAATTGCAGCCCACCATAGTTAACGAACTGCTTGTCCCGGGAGGTGGACTCACTCAAGGCCAGCAGTTCATCTCTCCCGAGCCGCATCTTCTCGACGGTGTAGGGGGAGTACACATCGAAGACGATCAAGTCCCTTTTGTTGAGGGCTTTTCGCCGGTCACGTTTGGGCCACTTCTCGCCGTCACGGACTGTCCCGACGGAGAAGAGGTTCATGCCAGGGATGATCTTGGACGATTCTCCGTCCGTGTAGATGTAGGAGAAGGGCAGGTTGGGAGTGTCGATGTTCGCCAGGTGTTTTCCGATCACCACGCTAAAGGCGCCTACATGGCTCTCCATCAGGAGATAGGAGGAAGAGCCGGTCTTGCACCCTCGTTCCAGCACGCCCTGATGAACGGGTCCGAGCTTGTACATGTGGTTGCTCTGGTTGGTTCCACTGCCGGCGTTATAGAAAGAGAATAGTCCGGCGATCAGCAGCGTTGACTTGTGGTGTGTGACGGTGTACGGCCCGCCGAACACCGAACAAGCTTCCCCGTGGAATCCCTCGCTGTTGGCGAAGAACATCGAGTTCTGGGCTGAGAACTGCTTGCCTATCCGGGCCCCCTGCCCCACAAACACGTTCTCCAGGATTGCCCCCCCGTCAACTTGGGCGCCCTCGGAAACGATGAAAGATTGAGCCTGCACACCGTCGCCAACCTCGGTGGGATGCTCCGAACAACTGTTCACCGTCCCGTCTTTGAGAAAGGACACTCCGTGAAGCTCGGCGTGGGGTCCGATGTTTACATTGAGGAGAGGACCACAGTGGAGCAGCCTGCACCCTCGCTCAACGATTCCCTTCTCCGATCTCCCCGAGGCAACCTGCTCGTCGATCAGGTCAGAAAGTCGGTTAGAAAAGACTTCGTCGTGCTTCAGCATCGCCTGGAGGTACGCGACCTGCGAGGTCAGATCGTTGATGATCTTCGTCTCGCGACCTCCCGCTTCGTTGACGACCTCCAACTCCACACCGTTGCCGAAGGTCGCCCCAGGCTCTGACACCAGGGACGCGACGTGCTCCAGCAAAGCTCCCTCTTCGATCACGTAGTCGGAGATCGCCGACCCGATGTTGCAGATCCGGACGGTGTCCCCAAGGACACAATTAGCGATGCAGGCGTTGTAGAGACCGCTGGGCTGCTCGACCCCCTCAACCAGATGAACACCAGCGGTTTCTCCGACTTCCACGTCTCCGACAAAACTCACGTTCCGGATCCGCGACAGGTCGCACCCGGGCTTGAAGCGCACGGTTTCCCAGTTGTCGGCTCGACAATCTTGACTGAGGAGACGCTGAATGTCAGAAGAGGAAGGCGAAGAACTTGACAATGAAATTCCTGTTCCTTGTTGGGTTGTACGACGAGGGATGGTGAGTCCGTCGGATTCTGGACGACGAGTGCTCCAGGCATGGACGCCAGGCTGGTATCCCGAACTGACGTTGACATTCTATGCAAACAGTGAGGCAGTGTCAACCCCCGCCTGACCGAGGTGTGCATTATCCAATGTGAGGTTTGCACGGTAGGGA
>JACQGJ010000307.1 GCA_016199605.1 Armatimonadota bacterium
GGTGGATGCATGGGACCATGCCCATGCGTGGCTCGACTATCAGCTCCCCGTGGGAGATGAAGTGTTCATCTATTACGGCGGCTACAAGTTCGGTCACAAGATGGACCGCTGGGAGGGGCGGCAAATCGGCCTGCTCAAGATCAAACGGGACCGGTACGTCTCGCGGGACGCCGGCGAGGAGCGAGGAACTCTTCGCACACCACCTGTCATCCTTCAAGGCAGCAAGATGACGGCGAATGCTAACGTCGAAGGTGAACTTCTCGTCCGTGTCCTGGATGAAAAGGGCAGGCCGCTGAAGGGGCTCGACTGGGACGACTGCAAACCCATACAAGGAGATTCCGTGTCGCACCCGGTTCAGTGGAAGGGCCCTATTGCCTCTCTGCGAGGCAAGCCGGTACAGTTGGAGTTCCGGCTGCAAAAGACACAACTGTACGGTTTTGGACTGATTAAGTAACAGGAAACCTCATTGCGAGAAAGGATGAGCCAATTGTCGGTCCATCAAGTTGTAGCCGCAGTTGCTGCGGTACTTGGGGCCTTAGCCCTCCTTCCGCAGACAGCTCAAGGAGAGGAGGTCCGAACCTTGCAGTTCCAGCAGGAAAGGCTGCCAAACCCGCTGTACGTCGGGACGGAGGATGCAGTCCTGATCGAGGGATCGGTGACGGCGGGTGAGCCTGAGGGGGAGAGCAACTTTGGGATGAACACGGGCATTCAAATGGCCGACAAAGGAGACCGCATCAAACGCATGAGAAGTCTCTTGCGCTTCAACGTAGCGGGTACTGCCAGGGTCGAGAAGGTGCGAGCGGCAAGACTGAGGCTGACGATTCGCACTGCCGATTTGAGGCCGGCGGCTGGAGTTCTTCAGATCCTGGTTGTGTCCGAGTCCGACAAGGATTGGGTCGGAGGACGTGAGAACGGCAGACCGCAGCCAGGGGCCTGTTGTTGGAGAGCCAAGGCGCATGACGGCGCGGAGTGGAAGGGCGGGTCGGAGGCCATTGGCGATGCTTCTCGGCTGGTGGCTACTGTTCCCATCAACGAGCAGATGGCCGATGGAGAGGTGGTCACGCTGGAGTTCCCTGATTGGATGTTGCCGGTAGTGAAGGGATGGTTCGACTCCCGCGAGAAGAACGCCGGGCTGTGGTTCAAGTTCAAGGACGATAAAGGAGCGGTGCTCTTCAACTCCGCCAACTCAGTGTCACCCGGCGAGGCACCCGTTACAGCGCGACCGCTGCTTGAGGTCGAGTATGAGGGTTCGCCTCTCATCCTGCCGGGCGCCCCCCCTGCGGGAGACGCGACTGAAACTCCACGGCCGGCCCGCCCGCTGACCGTCGGTGCTCAGAAGCAGCTTTTCATAGACCATCGCTTCATCGAATCATCCGAGAACATCACTCTGGTCCTCAATCCCCCCGTGAAGCGACCGGAGCCAGTCCTCAGAAGCGACAAGCCCTGGGATGCTTTCCGGTTGATCTGGTTCAGCGTCGCCGAGGACCAAGGCATGTTGAAGATGTGGTATCAGGCCTTCGACAACGACCAGTGGGGCGGCGGCCGGTCGCGGCTGTGCTATTCGATTTCCAGAGACGGAATCAACTGGGAAAAGCCTCGCCTGGGATTGGTCGAGTTCAACGGTTCGAGAGACAACAACATTCTTCGGGACAATACCGTTAACGGCTCTGTGTTGATAGATCCACACGGCCCTCCGGAGCAGCGATATAAGCTGTTGTTCTCAAAGTTCCCTCCTGAAGGGCAGTTCGATATCTACGTTGCCACCTCCGCGGACGGGATCCACTGGAATGAGCCGAAGTCCCCGGTCCTGCGCGGAGGACCCGATACGCAGCACACAGCTTTCTGGGATACGCGGCTGAACAAGTACGTTGTTTTCCTGCGTGTCTCTGCCCCGACCACTGTGGGCGGCGATCCCGCTTCTGTCTGGGCAACGCGCATCATGCGACCGGGGAGAGCCGTTGGACGCATCGACCTTGATGACATCCTCGCTCCCTGGCCAGCAGAGAAAATTCAGATGGTTTTGGCCGGCGATGAGCTCGACCCGGAAGACTCGGACATCTACACCCACCCACCCTATCAGTATCCCTTCGCCGCCGATGCTTATCTCATGTTTCCTCTGACCTACCAGCATTTCAGGGCCGGCGAGACACCAGTGGGCAATGACGGCGTCAACGATACGCAGTTGGCCGTGAGCCGCGATGGAATCCACTGGATGCGGTCAGACCGTCGTCCCTACGTTCCCCGTGGCCTGCCCGGAGAGCCCGACTGTGGCATGACACAGACTACCTGCTACATGTTCCGCAAAGGGAACTACCTCTACCACTACTACGCGGGTTGGCCGTACACGCATGGGGGATTCCGCCGTCTCACTCCAGAGGAACGAGCAGACCCTGCGATATCATGGGGACGGCAGCATTACGGCTTGCTGATTCAGCGCCTCGATGGCTTCATGTCTGCGGATGCGCCATACACGGGAGGCTGGCTGGTTACTCCGCCCGTGGTCTTCGATGGCAACCGGCTCGAACTCAACATTGATGTGGCAGCGATGGGGTTGGCGCGGGTGGAGATCCAGGATGAACAGGGCAAACCGATTCCAGGTTACTCGTTGGAGGAATGTGACCGCATCCTGTTCAACGACGTGGCCTATACAGTGAAATGGCGGGGCAAGTCAGAGGTGTCTTCTGTGGCTGGAAAGCCTGTGCGATTAAAGTTTTTCCTCCGGTCAGCAAAGTTGTATGCTTTTCAGTTCAGGAGGGAGGGTGAGAGATGAGCCGGGCGCTCCCAGCTACGTTCTGTGTTAGTGCCGTGTTTCTCGCGGTCTCTTGCCCTCGCGGGCACACAAGACCGTTCTCGCGTGACCAGCATACGGTTTTGCTGATGCACTTCGACGGCGACCTCACGAACGAATGCGAGGACGGCAATCCTGCAACGTCGGAGGTCGGAACGAACGACTACACCGAGGGAGTTTTCGGCAAGTCGCTGGTGTTGCTCGGGCCGGAGGATGTGGTCGTGGTGCCCGACACGAAGGATTACAGACTCTCAATGAGAGCCACAGACGCCTTCACGATCGAGTTGTATCTGAAGCACTACCAGACAACCCATGACACCGTCTCGCATGTCCTGGTCTGCAAAGGCACGGGTGATGCCTACATGGTCAGTGTGGATGGCAACCGAATCGGTTACGTCCTGTGGGGTCGCTCGAAATGGGAGGGATTCAGGACCGAGGCCCCCATAGAGCAAGACCGTTGGACGCACATTGCTGTCACGTATCAACCCGAAAAGATGCTCTTGAAGGTGTTTAGAGATGGTGTGCTGGCCGATATCAGGGAGGATGTCCCACCTTCTCAGATCGGCAAAAGTGATCCGGTGAAGATCGGCGGGCTGGTCGGCGAAGGAGCCGACCGATATACCTTTCGCGGCGAGATTGATGAATTGCGCATCTCCAAAATCGTGCGCTACGATCCCGAGAACAAGGCGAAGAAAGGGGGCAAAGTCTACGATGCTGGAACGCCGGAAGCCGTGCGAAAGGAGCGCGGAAAACTCCCAAAAGAGCTCTCCCGCCAGGAAGTGAAGAAGCCGACAACTCCCTGGCTGGACACGTACTACCAATACCGGATTCCCGTCGAGATTGAAACGAAGCAGGCCGGGTGGCACGTGATCCCGGTGGACGAGACGATCATCACGTCGGCGATCAACCGCCTGGAGGAGATGCAATACAGCCCCACGTTCTTCGCCTACAACTACATGAAGGTAGCTGAGGTTGGTTCGAAGGGACACACTCAAGACCTGGGCGAAGAAGCGGGCTTCTTCCTCGTCCTGGCAGGTGAAGAACTCTTCAAGCCAACCTGGCTTGGCAGGCGCACCAGAGTTCGGATTCCGGCCGAGGCCGGGGCTCATTACCTGGCGAGTTACACGGCTGAGGGGGACAAAGAGTCACCTCTATCTCCCTACGCGCCGACCTTTCCTCCGGCAGAGCGCCAGTCCTTCACCCTCAGTTCCTACGAGCCGTGCATGCTGCCCCTCAGACAAAGCCGGGGGGAAGTTCTGCTCTTATCGGACGGCGAACCCCTCTGGCTTGAGCTAAGGAGCGCGTGGACCAGTAGCTTGAAACAACTCTCGGTTCGCAAAGCGAAAATTGCACTGCTGGCCAATCTGAAGAAACCAGGTCTTCATAAGCTGATGCTCTACTACCAGCCCTTCTGCTCGCACCATCTGATGGTGCCAGCTTTGCGGCGACCAGCGTTGCCCTCGATAGCGGCCCGATTGGTCGCTGCGGGACCCGCGGAGAAGTATCTCGGGCGCACGCGCTATCGCCTCACCTCCAATGACGTGATGGATGTGTGGTTCGCGGAGACAACGGTGAAGCTAACGCCGACTACACCTCCACCCTTACAGACTTCCCCGGCAATTCGCATCGCCGCTGCAGCCAATGAACAGCAGTCCTTCCAAATCGTCCTGCATCCCAAGAAACCCCTCAAGCTGACCGGCGTCAAGGCCACAGCGCTGACAAGCGGCGCGAGCAAGATCCCCCGGGAGAAGATCAGCTTGCAGAGGGTGGAGTATGTGCCGATCAAGAAATCGTCTTGGATCACACCGGCGCGATATCAAGGAGTGTTGGGCGATCCCCTGGTTCCCTTCTCGCCACAGTTTGTCTGGGAGGCGGACGGCAACCACGTCCTTTGGGCGACGGTCGAAGTGCCTGCCGGTACGGCGCCCGGACTCTACAAGGGCACGATTGAGATTGGTTGCGCTCTCCGCGCAAGCCTGCAGATTCCCCTCGAAATGGAGGTGTACGATTTTGAGCTTCCCGAATACTCCACCTTTCAGAGCCACCTCGGGGGGCAGTACTTTGTCAAGAAAAGCGGAGAGGGGAAGAACCTTCTGGATTACCACGGTCTGACGACGAAAGCCGACCTCCAGAAGGTGGTCACGGGATACTACGATGTCATGGCGAAAAACAAGTTCTATCCGAAGAATGCAGCGATGTACACGGAGATTGGAATGAAGTGGGATCCGCCTCCACAGGGCTACAACGTGGACAAACCTGGCAACTTCTTCAGGCTATACGAATGGGACTTCACCGAATACAACAAGGTCCTGACGCATTACATCGACGACCTGAAGGTGAACAGTCTGTGCCTCTATCACACAAACCCCACGGTGTGCAACCTCTTTCGGCTTCCCGCGGTGGAACTGAAGGAACTCTCAACTACCGCCCCGCATGTCAGCGCGGGCTGGCAGACCTTCCGAGGAGAGACAACGGTCGCGTGGGACAAGCGTGACGGCGATCCTCAGGACCTGGCCGAAATCACCCAGAAGCAGTTCGACCGTCTGTTGCTCGACTACTTCCGCCCCCTCGCAGAAAACCTCGAAGAACACGGATGGCTGAAGTATGCCTACATCCTTGTGGACGAAACCCACGATGAGAAGAGGTTCCTCCATTTCCTCCGGGTGCTCAAGTCAGATCCACTGACCGCGCAGATCAAAGTCGTGTGCTGCGTTCAGGGAATGACCTACTTCAACTTCAAAGAGAAGCCCGAGGACGAGGACTATGCCTACAACGGGCTGCTCGACATGTATCTCCCTGAGATAGACGAGTGTTACAACCGCTTTGAAAAGTACTATTTCACCGACCACAACATTACGCCGGATTGGCAAAAGTTGGGGGTCTACGTGGTTCACGGCAGTCGTGTCTGCATTGACACTCCCGGCCTCAACAATCGGATTATCGGCCTGGATGTGTTCCGTCGCGGCGCCAGCCTGTACCTGATCTGGGATACCTTCGGCTACGACCTTGAATTTCCGCCTCCGAGAAATCCCTGGCTGGACTCTTACACTCGGTTTGGCAATGGGGCGCTGTCATACTTCTACCCTCCCTCGCGCCACGGCGTCGCGGCCGCACCTGATTTCACCGTGACCCCCTCTCTGCGCATCATGACCTTTCGGGAAGGGGTCGAGGACTACGACTATGCCAGGATACTGGAAAGGCTGGTTGCTGAGGCGGACAAGAAGGGCGTCGACGTTTCGAAGGGCAAAGCGGTCTTGCGCGACACCGAGCGGCTCTTCCATAATTCCGTCCACTGGTCGCAAAACGACGCCTGGTATCTGGATCTACGTGACAGGATGGCCCGGGCGATTGTCAGCCTTAAGGCAAGAAGGAAATGAGGGGACTGCAGGCAGTGAGAAATGCGACCTGACCGACACAGCATCAGCCGCCGGACCTTCTTGCAGGCCGCAGCCACGTGCGCTCCGGCGGCGATGATGAGTCCGTTGCGACCTGTGAAAGGAGAGCGCGCGATGACCAGACCTTCTACCACGAGTCCGCGAACGCCGATGGATATCGGCTCCAACCGGCAACTCTTCATAGATGACTTACTGGTTGATGCCGAGCGAACAACGAACGCGGCGCTATCCCTGAACCTGCCACGGACCACACGAAAAGTGTTGGCGGTTGATCGTCCGTGGGAAACGCTCACTGTCGGCGGCCACGGGACGGTTCTCGATGAGGGTCCAGTCTACAGACTCTACTACTTGGCCATGGACCTCGACATGGGACTCCACTTTGAATTCGCCGGGACGGAGGTTCCCCGATGACGAGGCAACGTCTTTTGTGCAACGTTACCCTCGCGGTAATCCTGCCCGGTTGGTGGGGACGCGCCCCAGGTGCGGCCCAGTGGTCGTCCGTTCAATGCCCTGTGGCTGACCGCGACGCCTCCGAGCGGTTTGAGAGGGTGGAACGGCTCGATGATTTCGAGGCGGCCAGGTTGGAGTGGCACGTCGTACCAGGTGATCAGAACGCGCAAGCCAAAGCCTCATTGGCTGTAAAAGAAGGGCGAAGCGGTTCAACGGCGCTCCGCGTCGAGTACGAGTTCAGGGGCAAGCTGCCGCTTGAGTATGTGAGCCTCGGACGATCGTTTGCCATCGAGAAACCCGGTTTGGGTCTTGGGATGTATGTCAAAGGAGCTGCTACTCGCCTGCGTTTTCGGTTGCGTGTCGTTGACCGCAGCGGCGAGACTCACCAGGCGGACATGGCGTGGTGGCCGGGAGATGGAGGATGGCGGTTCGTGGCGGCTGCTTTTGATCCCGCCGGGGGCGACGCCGATGATATCTGGGGCGGCGACGGGAACGGGCGGGTTGACTATCCATGTCGATTCGATTCGCTGATCGCGGACCGTCCGGACGTTGGATACACTGGCGCCGGTATCTGCTGGATTGATGATCTCCAACTGGTGCGGCCTTTGCAGGAGGAGTCTGAGATGCAAATCGAGGTGCTGAACAAGCAGCTCGGGAATCTCTATGCTCCCGGCGAAGCGGTGAAGCTGCGGGTCAGCGGTTCGGAGGGGACCCTTCGGTGGCGCGTCACAGATTTCTGGAACCGGACCCTGGCCGAGAACACGGGCGAACCCAACAACATGCTCATTGATTTCCGTTTCCCGTTGCCCGGGTACTATGCGTTTACACTGGAGCGGAGGGCGGACGGAAGGATCGCTGAATCCCGCGTATTCCGCTGCGGCGCGCTGCCGCCTCCGCGGCCCGTTGCCTCCAGGAACACTTTTGTGGGTGTGTGCACCCACTTCCGCGACGATCATCCTCCCTACCCGTTGGTTTGTATGGAACTGATGGCGCGGCTCGGAATCACCGAATTCCGGGACGAGGTCCGATGGGACGCCGTGGAGGCGCGGAAAGGCCAAATGGAAATTCCCGTGAGATGTCGGCGTTACCTCGATCGGGCGTGTGAGTTGGGGATGGCCCCGCTGATCATTCTCGACTACGGTAACCCTTTTCACGATGATAGCGGCTATCCCCTGTCGGCGGCGGCGATAGCCGGGTATGCAGACTACTCGGCTTTCCTCGCGCGCCAGCTCAAAGGAATCGTCAGTGCGTTTGAGGTCTGGAACGAGTACTGCGGCGGTTGTGGGATGCATGGTAAGACCGGCAACCAAACGCCAGAGACCTACACCCGGATGCTGCAGGCTGCGCACAGGGCGCTGAAGCAAGTCGTGCCGCAGGTGACAGTCGTTGGCCTTGGTGGCGAGGACAGCGGGCGCCAATTGCCCAACATCGAAGGCATCCTGAAGGGGGGCGCCAGGTTCATGGACGCGTTGTCGGTTCACAGTTACCGTTACCCGAACTCTCCTGAGGAGACGGACCTGGTCGGTGAAATTCAGCGCGTGGCAAAACTCGCGCGGCAGTACGACGCGCCGACGCGCCTCTGGGTAACCGAAATCGGCTGGCCGACGCAACTGGAACCACTCGGGGTCGGTGAACAGACCCAGGCCAGGTACGCTGTGCGGTCCCTGGCGTTGCTACAATCCACAGGCGCGGTGGAGAAGGCGTTTTGGTACGACCTCAAAAACGATGGCCTGCGCCGCGACTACATCGAGCATAATTGCGGCCTGGTGTGGCACGAGGACTTCAACTGCGCTCCCAAGCCGGCTGCTATTGCGCTGGCTATCTTTGCCCGTGCCACGGCCGGCGCCAGGCCGCAGCGGCTATGGCGGCAGTCGGACGGTTACGCGGTGTTCTACCGGCAGCCTGACGGCAGCGACTTGATCGTTGCCTGGACCACAAGCGCGCAACGACGGGCAGTCGTGAAAGGAAAGGGTGTGGGCGCGTCCGACCTCATGGGCAACCAATTGCCAGCCCGGCATTCGATCCGGCTCGGCGAAGACCCGGTATACATCGAGGGGCGCCACGTGCAGCTTGCGGTCGCACGGAAGGCCGCGTGAGGCTGACCAGACAAGCTCTCTGGAGCGACCGAAAGTCCAGCAAGGGTTCCCGGCGGCATCGACGTTAGAAAGGTGGATAGGACGTGACCACACAGATGAACACGGCTGTCAGTATCTTGACGGGACTGGGCGTCGCGCTCGCCGTTCTGTGCTGCGGTGGAGGACAAGACGTAGCCCATGCGCAGGCGACTGAATCGCCAGCCGCACCGTACGCGCTGGGAGGCAACGAGCACCTCTTCCTTGATGAGTTCCTCATTTCGGACATGACCAACGTCTTCCTCACAGTCAACCCTCCGCAACGCAAGGAGCTGGTCCTCATCGCCGACAAGCCGTGGGAAAGGAATGGCATCACAAGCTACTGCAATGTCTTCTTCGATGAGACCCACAAGGAGTATCGGCTTTACTACGTCCCGATTCACCTGGATTCGAGTCCAGCCTTCCGCCTCGCGTTGGCGACCTCAAAAGACGGCCTTCACTGGGAGAAGCCGAACTTGGGTGTCGTGGAATGGCAGGGAACAAAGGAGACCAACATCGTCATTGAGGGCCAGCGCGAGGGAACGGTGATGATCGACCCAAACGGTTCGCTGGACCAAAGGTATGTGTTTCTGTCCAGTGAGGGCCAATTGAAGACTCGACTTTTCACTTCACCGGACGGGATTCACTGGACGATGCTTGAGAAGAAGATCTCAGACCTTCACTCCGACAGTCAGATTTCCACCTTTTGGGACGACCAACTGAGGAAGTACGTGCATTACCCCCGGGTCGGCCACCGGGGGCGTGCGACCGGTCGCGTGGAAACCTCCACAATGGATGAAATCTGGCCCGCAGAGATTCCTGTCGTGCTATCCGCTGATGACGACGACCCGCCGGGCATGGACCTCTACACTAACTCCTGTCAGAAGTACGCTCTTGCCAAAAACGTGTACCTCGCCTTCCCGACCCCGTACTACCATTACAGCGAGTCCCTCCGCGCGTATCTGAACGAACCGGCCCTGCAGCAAGGCGGCAACACGAACGATGGGGTAATTGATACGCAACTTGCGGTGAGTCGTGACGGGAAAACCTGGAAGCGTTATCGCGCTCCCTATGTTCCCTTGTACAAACACGAAGACCTGGACCTGAAGATCGCCATGGTTTTCCCGGGGATGGTCTATCACGATGCCCATATCGACCAGTACTTCGGAGGATATGCTTTCACCCATGGAGACCGGCAGGCGCGGCGACGCCTGGAGGGGCGCGCCTTGGGCGGCATTTTCAGACTGGAGCAGCGCATCGACGGATTTGTGTCAGCCGATTTTGCTTATGCAGGAGGTGGTCTCACCACGGCTCCCTTCACGTTTGAGGGCAACTGCCTGATGCTCAACCTCAACACCTCCGCGGCGGGGGAGGGACGAGTCGCCCTTCTTGACGCAGAGGGAAAGCCGCTCGCGGGCTACACCATCGAGGAGTGCGACTTCATCAATGGCGACTACCTGTCGAAGCCTGTTTCGTGGCGCGGCAAGGCGGACGTCTCCAGCCTGGCGGGCAAACCGGCGCGACTGCGGTTCGAGATGCGAGGCGCGAAGCTGTACGCTTTCCAGTTCAAGCAGGTAGATCTTGCATCTCTCAACATTCCGGTGAGAAGGGCAGCATTGGAGATCAAGGACGATCTGAATGTCGCGCTCAGATCGAAGGTGACAACTTCCTCAACGCACCACGGGGGCTTCGAGGGTGAGAAGGCGATCGATGGCATCGTTCCGGGCTACACCGCGCCCATCGGGGAAGGTCAGTCGGAATGGGGAAGCGACGGCCAGAAAGAGGGGGCGTGGATACAACTCGACTGGCCTGAGCCGGTGACGGTGGACACCGTTCTGCTGTATGACCGACCTAATCTCGTTGACCAGGTCCTGGCCGGAACGATTACCTTCAGTGACGGAACCTCAATTGCTGTCCCGGAGCTTCCCAACAGTGGGGAGAAGGAAACCGAGGTCAAGTTAGCACCGAAGAGAATCTCCTGGCTTCGCTTCACCGTGGACAAGGTGAGTGAGGCGTGTTCTAATGCGGGTCTTGCGGAGATTGTCGTGAGATCGGTGGCAAAAGCTGAAAGGGGATAATCTAACATGCAGAAATCCAAGCTGACATCGAAGGGCTCGACAGTTGCTGCCTTGAGCCCTCTGAAGGTGCGCCTCGAGAACCTCGGTACCTTCGCCCGTGGCAGCAACAACTTCATGTACCCGTTCTACGCCTCGAATGGGAGGGTTTACCTCACGACCTACGGACCGCGCCCGGCGAAGTTCTACGAGATAGACCCGGAGACAGGCGAGGTCGCAACCTACGAACCTGGCGACTACCAGCTTCGTATGATCGCTGAAACGTCGGACGGCCACCTCTGGACCGTGTCGAACTACGAGGACTTCCTCTATGAGTTCAATCCCGCCGACCGCGCCTTTGTCAATGCCTACAAGTGGCCGGCGCGAGGGGACAACATGGTGTGCATCACTGACGCTGAGGACCGAATCTACACGGTGAAGAATCGCCGGCTCTACAGCTTCGATACCCGGTCCAGAACCTTCAATGAGCACGGTGAGATCATGCCCGAAAGGTTTGTCTTCAATCGCGGCCAGCACGGGCAGTTTGGACCAGATGGGAAGCTATACGCTGTCTCGGACACCACGGTCTTCACTTTTGACCCACGTACGGGGGAGATCAACCGGATCATCACTCAGGACGACATCTCCCCCAGCATCTTCATCCTCATGGGCAACCTGCACGTGGGGACCCTTGATCTTCCGTGGCTGCATGGCTGGGCGTGGGTTGTAGAAGATTTGACTGAATGGCGGGAAGAAGGCATCCATTTCTCTCATCTCCTCCTCTTTCGCTGCAACGTGGAAACCGGTTCCGTCCAGACTCATCCGATGGAACGCGGCAAGATCTGCGACTGCGGAATCTTTTACGATCCGGTGGACAGGCTGCACTATTTCGGGACGCCGGGCAAAGGGACGATCACCTTGAATGGCTTCGACTGGGAGAAACGGGAGGTCGTCCGTCAGATTGAGCTTCCCTATGGCGATCAAAACGCGTTCGTGGGACAGTCGCCACGGCCTCGTCATCTGTTGCTATCGCTCCCTTATCTTGGCACCCTCATCGATCTCGACCTGGCGACGGGCCAGCATCGCAAACTTTTCGAGAACCCCCAACCTGCGGAGGTCCGCTGCCTGGCGATCACGCACGGGAAGCGTTCTTTTGGCGTTACCTACGACTGCGGTCATGTTTTTGAGAGGAACACCACAACGGTAGAAGTGGGGCGCTCGATCGGATTCAGTTACATCTTTCGCGTTTGCTACGGCCCAGCGTCAGTTTCTCGAGACGGTGAATGGTTGATCTACCCGATCAACTGTGGCATGGGAATTCGGGGAACCGGAGTGCTCCCGACCGCAGGTGATGTCATCGGTCGGCATGTGACTGACCTCGTTCCCATCCACGTTGCGGCAACGGCGGGCGATACCTTTCTTGTCGTCCATCGGGGTCCGTGGTATGCCCATCAGGAGGAGGGTCGCTGGGACGGCCGCGATGAGACGATTGCAGAGCTTGTGGAAGTGGGGCAGGGCGTCTATCGACTGCACGCAACTACCGGCCAGGTGGAAGAGCTGCCTGATGTTCCTTGTGCTTTTTTAGCTGCGCTGAGCGACGGAAGCGTTGTCGGTTGTGACCTCAACCACGTCTGGCGGCTTACGCCGGAAGCCGTTAAGCCGGAGGTTGTATGCGAAGCCCCCGATCAGCCTGTGCGTATTACAGCCAGTCCGAACGGCGGTCGTGTGGTCCTCGCATGTGCTGATGGATTGTTTGAGGTTGATCTTGCAGGAGCGAAGCTGACACGCGTCGCTGATTTGCCTTTTGCCCCGGAAAGGGGACTGTTCTGCTTCGCCAGCGGGAACGTAGTGTGCGCGGGGACAGAGCAGTTGGCCCTGCTCAGTTCGGGAGAGACAACCGTGAAGGTGTGGCGAGGTTCGATGCCGGGCAAGGTCGGCCCTGTCGCGCCACCCGATGGAGAGGCGCTTTACACTGTGGATAAAGAACTCACTCGCATCACTTGGGAGTTTGAGCCAACAGGAGACATGAATGGAAACCAACTTCCATTGGATTGACGGCATCATCATCATCGCTTACCTGGTGACGCTGACCGGCATCGGGGTCTACTTCTCGAAACGGCACAAGGGCCTTGAAGACTTTTTCCTCGCCGGACAGAGCATGGCGTGGTTGCCTGTCGGGCTTTCACTGATGGCTGCCCTCAACAGCGGCATCGATTACCTGATGCAACCGTCAGCGACGATAAAGTATGGCCTGATCCTGCTACTCGGAACTACCTCATGGCTGATGCTCTATCCCTGGGTCGCAAAGGTCACCCTTCCGTTCTATCGCCGTCTGAATTTCATCACCGCCTACGAATACCTGGAGGACCGGTTCGATGTTCGAGTGCGCACTCTCGCTGCGAGCATTTTCATCCTCTGGCGGCTGGGTTGGCTGGGAACGGCCATGTATGTTCCCTGCCTCGCAGTCAGCGCGGTGACGGATGAGCGGTTGCTGATCCCGATGATCGTCGTGCTCGGCAGCATCGTTACCCTTTACACGATGTTGGGAGGGATCAAGGCCGTCATCTGGACCGACGTGATTCAGTTCTGCATCATGCTCGGCGGACTTGCGGCCACCGTCGCGATTGTCACTGCAAACGTGCCCGGTGGCGTTGCTGAAATCTGGCAAACGGCGCACGCGACCGGCAAGACCTCCTTGAGCATTCCTATCGCCGGAATGGCAAACGCCGGTTTCTTTGAGAAGCTGCACCTGTTCTTCAAAGAGCCAATCACAATCGTGGGCCTGCTCGCGGCGACAATGGTCGGCCGCATGACGGTTTACACGTGTGACCAGGTGATGGTGCAGCGGTTTCAAACCACGCGATCGGTTCGCGATTCGAGGCAGGCGTTTGTCATCAACGCTGTCGGGGACGCGATCTGGATGATCGGTTTGGCGTTCGTCGGGTTGGCACTTTTCGCCTACTTTCAACACCATTCACTGCCCGAGGACTTCAAGTCTGACAAGATTCTGCCTTGCTTCATGTCGCAGGCCTTCCCGGCGGGCGCCGTCGGGCTGGTCATCGCCGCCATTTTCGCTGCCTCGCTGTCGAGCATTGATTCCGCGATCAACTCGTGTACCTCAGTGGCGGTTGTAGACTTCTACAACCGGCTGTTCCTGAGGCGGCAATCGCAGGGAGAGGCTTTTCCCGAGGAAGAACAGCGAGGGCAAATCCGCGTCTCGCGGATTGCCACCCTTGCTTTTGGCGTTATCGGGATTGTTCTGGCAAGCAACGTCGGGCGAATCGGCGACCTGATCGAAATCTGCAACAAGGTCATCCAGAGCTTCACGGGACCGCTGTTTGGCATTTACCTCCTGGGGATGTTTAGCCTGAGGGCGTCCAGCGGAGGAGTTCTGATCGGAGGGCTTGTCGGAGCGGCGGTCAGCCTCTATGTTGCGTTCTTCAGCGGATTGAGTTTCCTGTGGCCATCAGCTTTTGCCTTGCTCGCAACCTTGATCGTAGGGTACACGTTGAGCCTCTGCGAAAGGCCGCCCGCGCCGAACCAGGTGGAACTGACGTTTCGCAGAGTGATGAACCGGCCAGAACTCATGACAGAGCAGGCCGATTAGAGATAGGATTACGAAACTGCTGGCCACGGAGTCTCACGGCAAGGCAATCCCGGTTTGCGACTATGGAGACTGCCGCCTGATCCACGGCGATTCGTTGCCACCGCCCGTGACTTGGTAGAGATCCATCGCCTCGCCGCACGGGGGATCCGTGCAGATGGAGTTTGCGCTGCGTAAGGGAGAACTCTATGACTTTGAGTTGGTCAAGTAAGACGTGGGTACTTGCAGTAGCTCTATCCGTCGGTCTAACCGTCAGTCTGGAGGCGGCCACGATGCCCGGGACGTATAACATCACCGACTTTGGCGCGAAGGGCGATGGCCGCCACGACGATACACCGGCCTTTCGTCGGGCTGTCGCTGAAGCGGCAAAGGTGGGTGGCTGCGTTCTGCTTCCTCCCGTTGTGCCGGGCGGCGGATATGTGTTGACCGGCACGGTGCGCTTGGAGCCGGGAGTCAGCCTCATCGGAGCACTTGCCGGAATGCCCTTCATCGCCTGGGAGGGTGTGCCTCGCGAAATGCAACGCGGCGCAGTCATTTTGGCCCGGCCCCGCAAGGAGGACTATGAGGGAGAGAAGAAGCAGCCTCTCTTCGAGTTGCTCGGCGGCAACACCGTGCGGGGACTGTACATCCTTTACGACCAGCAACCGTGGCCGTCGGACAAAGAACTGGAGGCTTCCACCTCACCGTACCGTTACGACACCTTCGAGCAGTTTCGCAGCCGCTTCGTCGCCGAACACGCCAAGCCCTACGGCCCGACTTTTTACTCTCGTCACGCCCCCTCGGTGACGATTGAGGACATCACTTGCGGCCGCTACTACGATTTCTGTGTCTTCCACCTTGCCGGTAAGGTGTTCATCGAACGCTGTTATCTCTATGGCTACAAGCGCGCTTTCGCCATCAAGCACGGGCCGGACACGATTCGCTTCCGCGGTATCCATGTAGTGCCGAACGTGGAACGCTCGATCTCTCATGAGCACAGCAAGCTGCACGCGGCGATCACAGCCTGTGACGACAACGTCGCGTTCGACTTCGGCGCGGTGGATGGCTACAGTGTCGAGGACGTGGTAGTCTTCCTCGCCCACACGGGATTCAAGCTCGGGGCGTCGGAGGCGTCGCCTTTCTTCGATCCGGTCGAAAACTCACGCGAGTCCTTTTCGTGGGGCAAGGGACCGTGGGGTTCGATTCAGAATGTAAAGCTGGACAATGTCGCTCTTGGCTTCCATTGCGTGACAGGCACCATCCTGCCAAACCAATTGCAGAACCTCATGGTTCATGTCAGCATCCCGTCGGACCAAAAGGTCCAAACGGGCTCGGGCCAGGTGGCAAGGCAGGCAGCATTCTTTGTCGAACCGGGTTTCGCTGGAGCAACGCTCACCGTTCATAATCTGTCGATCAGTTCCTTTGCCCCGACCAACGTGCTCGCAGGAGCGCAAATGGTTCAGCGGGCGAATGGCCGGGCGTTCCTCATCGATTGTCCGGGCTACCCCGATAGGGTGGATTATGCCGAACGCAAGCAGGCGTGTTTCGACATATTCGGTCTCGTGTTGTCAAATATACCGAGCACTCATTTCTTGGCCGTGACCCCCGGCACGACACCAGACGTGCGAGTCGTGGGTTTCACGCACAACGGTGTGCGCCAGGCCGATGGCGCTTTGATCGCGAAGTGACCGTGAACGAGGAGGATCGGCGGATTCTCCGCAGGACCGATGTTTCGTTGCTCCCCCGCAAGCCGAGGCGTCTGCGCGTCCGGAGGTGGAGCTCGAGGCTGTATGCTTTCCAGGTCACACACTAAGTTTCGCGGGACGCCTCCATGCTCAAGGTGTGAAAGGTTGTGGGATTGTGAACCGTTCTTCCAGTTGCGCTATGCTTTTGGTTAGCCTGTTGGGGTTTCTACATCCGCCATCTTCCATTGCGGCACCCGAGGAGAAGAGTTCGACTGAGGGGAGGGGAACGAAAAACATGGAGAAGCAACGAGTAACCGGCGAGCCCTACGAGTTGGCCGGAAGGCGAATGGTGTTCACCAACTGGTATTATGTTCGGCCCGGGAGTTACGGGTGGTACGATGCCGCAGGGAATGGAGTGAGCGCCTCCAGGCAGGCGGCTTTGGGGCCGTGGGAGGCTCAGTTCAAACGGCGCGACTGTCCGCAGGGGATAAGGTTGGTTGCTCAGCCTGCCCAACGTCGTGGCCCCCTCCTCGGACTGGAACGCCCCTGGGAGAAAACGGGCGTCAGCGCGGGAACGCTGCTCAAAGAAGGTGACCGATACCGTTTCTGGGCGGGATGCCAGGGCGAGGATGGGCAGAGCCGCTCATGCTGTTTCGAGTCGAAAGACGGTATCACATGGGAACGCCCGAAGCTGGGGCTGGTCGAGTTTGCAGGCAGCCGCGACAACAATTTGCTTCCTTTCGCTCCCGGACTCGTGTTCATTGACCCCTCCGCTCCACCCGAGGAACGCTACAAAGGAGTCTCGACCGACAGCTACAGCCAGGACGAATTCGAAGCGTTCCGCAAGCGTCGCCCCGAGGACTGGGAGCACAGGGCCCAACGAAAGGACGTCGGTCACATCTATGGTGTCGCGGGCTTTGTCTCGCCGGATGGGCTCAAGTGGAAGAAGATCGTGGAGCCGCTGGTGGTGGAACACAGCGACACGCAAACGACAGCCTACTTCGATGAACAACTGAACAAGTATGTCCTCTACACACGGAACTGGATGGTGGGACCTCGTTCACCGCGCGCCCAAGAAGACCGGCCGATGGGCTGGCTGGGAGAGGCTCCGGGCGCAGGTCGCCGCTCTATCGGTCGGACGGAAAGCGACAGCTTCCTGCAATTCCCTCTCTCCGAAGTGATCCTTGAACCCTCGCCGGACATGCTGCCCAACGACCTCCTCTACACCAACTGCAAAACGACCATCCCCGGCTCGCCCGACCAGCACCTGTTGTTCCCGGCCGTCTGGAACACGGGAACGGATGCCACCAAGATTGTGATGGCTTCAAGTCGTGATGGGAAGGTGTGGAACTACGTCCCCGGCAGGCCGGTGCTCGAAACAGCGCCTTTTGGGCAATGGGATGGCGGTTGCGTTTTCGCAAGTCCCAATCTGACGGAGTTGCCCGATGGCAGCTTTGTCCTACCCTACACAGGCTATGTCTACCCTCACAAGTATCCACGCGGTGCATGGAAGTTCCAGCCGGGCCTTGCCGTCTGGCCGAAAGGGCGCCTTGTGGCTCTCGAAGCAGAAGAACGCGGCGAGTTCGCAACCGTTGGGTTCATCCCGCCAGGCCGCAAACTTCGCATCAACGCGGTGACCCAGAGAGCGGGAAGTATCCTTGTGGAAGTGGCGGACCTTGATGGTAATCCGATACCGGGGCGCACTTTCGAGGAGGTAGCACCCATCATTGGCGATCAACATAAAACCCCGGTCACATGGAAAGGGCAGGACGATCTCGGACATAAAGAGGGCGCGGCCATCATCCTGCGGTTCCGAATGGATAGGGCGCAGCTTTTTGGACTGGAGTTTGAGGGATGAAACGGGTAGGTCACAGACGGTTCGAGAGGCTGATTCTCGCGGCTTTCCCTCTTCTCGCTCCCATCGTAACCGGTCCACGAGGGCTGCCAGGTCTCCACTGCGCAGAACCGGTCGCCCACTCCTCCCTATGTCCTCGAAGCGAGAAAGCACCTATTCATCTTCACAGTGGACAAGGTGAGTGAGGCGTGTTCTAATGCGGGTCTTGCGGAGATTGTTGTCAGGTCCGCGCCACAGGCTGAGAGGCAATGAGAGACTAAACAAGACAGGTCGTGCTGGCAATGGTCCACATTCACTCGGTTGAAACGACAGGGGTTGTCCTTTTGACGATGGTGCTCTCTCCGGCGCGCAGAGTCCCCGGGAATCTCTTGCCGAACGGCAGCTTCGAGGCAGGTCGGTATGGTTGGTATGTGCATTCACAGTGCTGCCGTGGTTCGCGGATGCGTATAGAGAAAGCAGGGGCGGAACACGGACGGTACTGCGCAACTGTCACGCGTACTTCCAGAGCCGGGACGACGTTCCTGATGCACGAATTCATCAACCTCGAAAAGGATAAAGACTACACATTCTCTGCATGGCTCCGCTCGGATTCCGAGGCGATGCCAGTCAGCCTGAAGCTGTACTGCTTCGACGCCAACGTGACGGGGAAATGGCAAGAGGGCAAACAGGATGTCACCGTGACGAGAGAATGGAAGCGTTACCACCTGAAGTGGCGAACGCCTGCGGCGAGGATGGACATGTACCTCCCTCGAATAGACCTCGAGTCTCCGGGGGTGCTGTACGTCGATGGCGCACAGATTGAGTCACCCGAGTTGA
>JACQGJ010000323.1 GCA_016199605.1 Armatimonadota bacterium
CTCGGCGTCTGCCATCACCTTTCGTGGCCGATGCGACGGACGGTCCTCCCCTTGTTCTCAAGGATGGTTCGGTCCTGCTGGCCGTTTACGGGACGACGAAAGAGGGTGGTCCAGAGCAGCAGGCTGTCTTCCGCACCACCGATCGGGGTGAGACCTGGGAGCTGCTGTCCGTCGTGAAAGCCGACCACGAGATGAGTGAGACCGGGCTGGCCCAACTGCCCGATGGCCGCCTTGTGATGATCGCACGGCCCGAAGGAGACATCACATGGTCCGCGGACGGTGGGCGTACCTGGACCCCGCCAGTGACTTTCGGCATGCGCATGTTCGAACCAGGGCTCATTGTGCTGCGCGACGGAACGCTTCTGTGCATCCACGGTTCCTACGGCGCAGGTGGGTTGCGCGCGATCTTCAGCACTGATGGCGGCGAGACGTGGACTGCGCCGGCGGAGAACTGCGGCTTCGTCGTGGACACTTCGGTATACGGCTACGGGCGAGGCATCGAAGTGGCAGACGGCTCCGTGTTCGTGGCCTACATCCACACGGGCGGCCACGCCTGGAAAGACGCACAGACGGAGGCGATCTGGGGGACGCGGTTGCGGGTGCGCCCGGATTGCTCTGGCATTGAACTGCTGCCCGCTCCTGGACCATGAGGGAGTGGACCGTTACACGTTTTCTCAAGAGAGGATAGAGCATTGAAAATTGCACTGCATAGCATCACTTATGCCGGCTTCTTCTACGAAGGAGGGCCGCTGACACTTGATCAGGTAATCGACAAGGCGGCGGAGTGTGGGTATGAAGGAGTCGAAGTCATGGCGAAGCGCCCTATCGCTTCCCCTTTCGATATCGACACAGACAGGGCGAAGGTGATTCGCGATTACGCCGCAGTCCGCAATATCACCTTACCCTTCGTGGCTGGCTATATCGATCTCTCGAAACCCAATGCCTCCGACCGGGAGAAGGAACTGGTGTTCGCACGGGAGACGATGCGTTTGGCGAGGGACCTCGGGAGCCCGTACGTTCGCGTCTATGCTGGAGGTGAGAAGGTTCACGAGGGAGCTCCGATCGTGGACCAGTGGTGGTGGTGCGTGGGACACCTCAAGGAGCTTGTCCCCGTGGCTCGTGACTTCGGAGTGCAGATCGCTCTGGAAGTTCATACCGGTTCCGCCCAGAACGCCGACGCCTTGCTGGACATGCTCGACCAGATTGGCTCCGAGGAGGTGAAGGTGTGCCTCGATCCTCCGCTCCTGGCCATACGCGGCGAGTCAGCTTACGAATGGGCCAAGCGTGTAGGGGCGAGGATCGTTCACGCTCACGTCATGGATTTCCAGTGGGCCTCGCCGATGGTCGAGTACGATTCCGTTCCCGGCCTCGGCGTGCGCAAGATCGAGCGGGTCATGCCCTGCCCGTTGGGAGAGGGAGTTGTGGAGATTGAGCCTTTCATGCAGGCCTGTAAGGAATTCGGCTACCAGGGCCACTTCGCGTTCGAAGTCTGCACGCCCTTCCATCGCAATCATCGCAGGCCGACAATCCAAGACGTACACCGCCTGGTCGAGCAGGCGGCGCCATACCTGAGGGGACTGCGTGATCGAGCGTGACCCTCGTGGTGGTCCGCGCCTTAGCGGGGAATCATGTTGAATCCGCCGAAGCCGCCCGGTCCTTGTGTGGAGGCCTTCTTTTCTTCTCGCGCTGCAAGATCCTTTTGCCCAAGGTCACGAAACAGCATGGAAAGGACTCCGTGGATCGGAGATTCGTCAACGGCCATTTCGGCGGCCATCTTCAACTCCTCAATGGCTTCCTTCTTCTGGCCCTTGTCACGCAGCAGCTTCGCCATCTGGACTCTCAGTTCCGGCGAGTCGTCCACCGTGATTGCTTGTTTGATCTGAGAGACGGCCTCGTCGAGCTTGTTTTCATTGCGGTACAAGACTGCCAAGTTGTAGCGGATCGCTGGAGACTTGATGTAGGGATCAGCCCCGTCGGCGTATTTCAGGGCTTCCAGATAGAGGGGAACGGCCGATTTCCACCTGCCCTGTGACTGTTTCTTAGCGGCCTTTAACTCCGGGTCAAGGGTGTCAACTCGGGCGTCATCTCTCAGCTTCTCGGTATAGCTGCGCCACTCTTGATCCTGTCGTTGGGACTCCAACCCCTTGACGTAGTCCTTCTTCTTCTCGCTGACTTGCCGGACCTTGTCTTGCTTGCATTTGGGACAGGTCTTGGCCCCTCGGGGCGCGGTCCACTCGTTCTGGCACTTCGTATTGAGACACTTATAGGTTACTTGCTCGTAGTCGGCGGGCATATTGTATCTCCGCGCCTCAACCTTGACGATAAAGTAGGCGTCTTCGCCCCTGAACACGTTGCTGACCTCTCCGGGCTTCAGTTTGAAGGCTACTTTGTCGAATTCTTTGCCGTAGTCGTACAACCTGTCTCCCATCCCGATCTCTCCGAGGTCTCCCCCTTTGGTGGCGGTTGTCGGATCGTCGGAGTTCTCTTTGGCCAGTTTAGCGAAGTCTGCCCCTGCTTTGATTTGAGCGAGGAGGTCCTTGGCCTTCCTCTGGGCTTCCGCTTCGCGCACTGACTTGGAGGGGCCTTGAGATTTCGCTTTGCTCTTGTCTCCCGGTGGCGGCAGCATCTCGGAGGCCGGTTTCACCATGAGGACGTGGCCCTTGATGCGAGCCGTGCTTTCCCGGTAGTCTTTTTCATCGACATGGATGCGGTCTTTGATCTTCTCCTCCAGTTTCTGGAGCCGCACCTGCTCCTTGACGCCTTCGCGAGAATAGCGAGCGCGAAGAGTGTCCTTAAAAGCGTCAAGGGATCCGAATTTCTTGCGGATTTCCCGCTCGAAAAGCTTCGGGGAGGAGGTCTGCATCTGGGCATTCCGAAGATCATCCGTCGCCATCTTCTCGACTTCGTCGTCAATGTCGCGCCCTCGAACTCTGATACGCTCCCGCTTGCTGGCCTGAAGCTTCACTGAGCTGTCAATGAGTTGTTCCAGAACTCGCTCTTTAGTGGAGATGAAGCTGGTGACGGACTCTCCGCCGCCCATCATACTGGCATTGCGCAACTGCCAGGCAACGACCTGGTTGAACTGGTCGCGAAGGATCTTCTCACCGTTCACCCTGGCAACGACGCTCGGCGCTCCTCCTGACGCGGTAGATCCTCGACCGCCCCCTGACGACATGCGGCCGAAGCCGGCAAAGGCCCCTACCACGAAGATGACGATCAACGCTCCCCAGATTATCTTGGCGCCCCAACCACGCATGCGTTTGCGTAAGCTCAATATGGACAAACTCAATCACCTCTTCAGATTACTACCGAAAGTTAAATGGCAAGTATCATTGAATGTGCGAATTATCAGGCGATCTTTCCGGATGCCGATCTCCGTGATAGCGCCATTCGAGTGCTGAAAACAGCGGTATTGCTTCAGCGGGATTCCCATGAGACGACACAAGAGGAGGCGGATATTCCCGTGATGGCTGACCAGGACTACTGATCCGTTACTGTGCTGGACGGCTATCGACTCGAGGGCTGGATGAAATCGATCCATCAACTGCCGATAGGACTCTCCCCCCGGCGGCGGCACGTTTTCAGGGTCATCCATGCGTTCTTGCAGGGACTGCGGATTGAACTGACGACAGTCCCCTTCGGTAAGGCCCTCCCAGTCCCCGTAGTTAACCTCACGGAAGGCGGAGCGCTCAAAGACAGTCATGTTGTGAGGGGCGGCAAGGGCCTGAGCGGTCTCTGCGGCGCGACGCAGGTCACTGGAATAGACCGCCTCAATCGGTTCTCGTGACAAACGATTCCCTACGGCGGCTGCTTGCTGCCTGCCGGTTTCGTTAAGAGGCGGGTCCAACCAACCCACCCACCGAGGCTCACCACGATTGAGGTCGGTCTCGCCATGCCGAACTAAGAGAATACTCCCCAAGTGCTCGATTCATTCCCTCGACGCGTAAGGACTGTGTTCCGTAGCCCAATCTTGATCGGACGCCGGTCTATTCTATCTGACCCCCTGCCAGATTGCAAGAAGGAAGAGGACCCTGTGTGCATTATCCAATGTGAGGTTTGCACGGTAGGGA
>JACQGJ010000324.1 GCA_016199605.1 Armatimonadota bacterium
AAGGCGAGCATCGGACCGGTAAGCCAGTGCCAGTCCAGCTTGCGGTAGCGCTTCAAGCACAAGTAGCTGAAGGGAACGACCATCGCGAAGTAGACGAGCAAGGTAAAGGTCAACGATCCGGCGCCCGGCAGCTTGATGGGTATGGGACGGGAGGCGGAGGGAGGAGTTGTTGGCGGCCCGCCGGGAGGACCGGTCGTCGTTGCATAATAGGTTGCGGCCTGGCTCTGCTGCGAGTAAGTGCTGAGACTGGACAGGTTCTGGCTCCAGTCAGAGCTGACAAGGTGTTGGATGAACCGGCTCACGTCTCTGCGCCAAAGCTCGGGCATCCCCTGCCAGCCACGGAACGGTTTGTCCCAGAGGTTGAACGCGGTGAAGACAACACCGCCGGCTCCATAAGGTCGGAAAGCCGCCAGGACAAGGGGAGACTGACTGCTCGCAGTCGCCAGCACTTTCGCGTCGGCCACCTCGTCGCCTGCTGTGATATAAGTGGCTTCAGCCGGGAGTTGTGTTTGAGGAGAAAACCGTAACCCCTTCCAGTCGGACCAGGTCATCGTGTGCAGGTTCTGAACCGGCAGGAGATCAGCCAATGCCACGTGCCTCAGATACACGGCACCAGACCCGCCCGGAGCGAAGAGAATCCCGCCCATCATCACCCAGGTTCGAATTGCCTGCCATTGCGACGAAGTCAAGCGCTCAGCGCCCGACCCCAAAACCAGCACGCTGACACCTGTGAAGGCGGCGGCGCGGTCAGGGATATGCTCAGGCCGGCAGTAGGACCAGAACCATTCCGGCGTCCCGTAGGACGGCGGAACCCAACCGGACTTACCGGGGGTGGTCGGAGGGGTGGCATTCAAGGTCCGAATGAATTCCAGTCCCCCGATCTCATCGCCAATTCCGACGACGACCCTGGCGTTATCCTGCGAGGTAACCGGAAAGACGGTTTCAAGTGCAGGGCGCACACCGATCAGTTGGATCGTCACCGCGGAGGAGCCGTTTTGCAGGAAGGGGAAGGTCAGGATTTCCTTTTGGGAGCCGGCCGGCAAGCTCACGGGAAAGAGATGACGCCGAGCCGCTCCATAGCCGGAAGAGGCATCGACGATCAGCGTCGCCTGAGCGGAAGGACCCTCGTTTTGCAGACGCACCGCCAACGGCAGACAACCCATCGGAGGGACCGTAGTGCCGAACAGCGGAATAACGTCAAGCTTCACCTTGGCCCACGCAGGGACGCCAACGCCACTGAGGAGGCCGGCCAGACTCAGCACAAGAAAAGCCGACCTGCACAACCTGTTCATGTTGCGACCTCCGGTATCGTGTTACAACCAGCGACTGATGAAGGCGCGAGCATTCCTTGCCAGATGCTCCTCACTTGGGAACATATCTCGCCAGATGCAGGTCGCCGCGGCGACCTCAGGCATGGCGCGACCGAAGGCTTCGACCGTCAGCCATCCCTCATATCCGATCTCTTTGAGAGCGGAGAAGGTCCCAACCCAGGGAACGTGTCCTTCCCCGGGGGTGCTGCGGTCATTCTCGGAGACATGGAAGTGAGCGATGCGCTTCCCTGCCGTTTTGATCGCCTCGACGGGATCCTTCTCCTCGATGTTGGCGTGGAAGGTGTCAAACATCATGCGCAGATTCGGGTGATCCACTTCATCGACGAAGCGCGCCGCGTCCTCCGCAGAATTGAGGAAGTACGTCTCAAAACGGTTGAGCGCCTCGATGGTCAGACAAATCCCGGCGGTGGAAGCATACTCAGCCGCGGCTCGCAGCGACTCAATTCCCCAAGCCCATTCAGTCTCAGTTCGGCCGCGTCCCACCAGAGCTCCGCAAGGAGAGTACAGGGGGCCGACAAGGAATGTCGCGCCCAGGACCTCGCAGGAGTCGATACAGGCTTTCAGGTAGTTGAGGCCCGCTCGACGGATTGAGGGATCGTCCGAGATCGGGTTTGCTTGAGGCGACACGATCGTCACAACCGTTCGCCCCAGACCGAGGTCGTCCAGTTTGCACGCCAAGGTCTTCCAGGGCGAGCAGTCGGGCGAGAACATGGGAAACTCAAGGCCGTCATAGCCCCAGCCTTTGATAGCTTCCAGCAAAGGTAAGTGCTCCTCCTGCGCTGCTGCGGTCCACAAGAGAACGTTCATGCCAATCTTCATCTAACTCCTCCGTTCCGAGTATTACTTCTCCTCTGCCCAGGCTTCGGGTTTCTGATAGTCAAAGTGTATCGTGAGGTCTTCCATCAGACTGGCGAATCCAAGAATGAGAGGGACACGATCGGTCTTCGCGAGGAAAGCAGGAACGTCGTGTACCCGACTCACGTTACCTGCTTCATCACAAAGACGAAGATGGACGGTGCCGATTGCGCATGGAATCTGGCACTCCTTGCGCTGGCTGATGCCGCCGAAAGTGGCCTGAGCGACGTGGATCTCTGTGTCGAGAGTCTGCCACAGAGACCGAGGGAGAACGGAGAGCGGCGCCCCCGTATCCAGAATTGCTTTCAGAGGTCGTGTGTAAGAGCCACCGGATTGGCGAAGCTCCGTCCTTGTTCTCAGGCGGATCACTGTGAGCGGCCAGTTGCCGAAACGCGGAGACACCACTTGCTGCGAGACCAACTGTAGGCTAATTCTGGCCATACACGACTATCCCGCTTTCGATGAACTCGACCGGAATGTCTTCTGGACGACGGCCCGTTTTCTGCGAAGCTATCTTCCTGGCCTGGCGAATAGTTCGCGCGGCTGCCGCGACTTGCTTATCGACGATGGCCACCCAAACATCGTGGTACTTCTGGTGGAGTTCTGTGCTATGCTCACTGGCCCACTCCAGATCATCCCAATACCACTGCGGCACTGTATCTTCCTTTTCCATCGATCTCCACCTGCCTTGTCGAACCTTCCGCTGGCATCGTATCAACGCCTCAGAGAAGTGTCAACGTCTCACAAAGAAGGCCCTCGCTACCCAACGAAGCCCTTCAACAACCGAAGTTTCGTAACGTCATTGCTCCAGCACCTGCTTGAACACGAACTTGTCCACGTAAACCGCGCCTACATTGGACGCGTTGCCTGTTGGCGCTATCCAGACGTACTGATTTCCTTCCGGCTTGAGACGACCGACGGTGATTGTTTGCCAAGTGGTCTTCGCGTCGGCGGCGCCAAGTGATCCGCCGCACGGTCCGGACCCCTTGTCCACGTCGTAAACGCCGAAGGTGCAGGCGCCGCCTTCTCTGCCCTTCACGTCGAAGCGAACGACGGCGCTGATCTCGTACGTCGCGTTGGCCTGGAGGCGGGAGGGGTCGATGGGCCACTGAATCGCCCATTCGATATGGTTTCCCCCCATCCAGCCAACGAAGCCGTCCGAAGCAGTGGAGTCTTCCCTGACGGCGGATAGCTCCCCCTCACGATAGAGGGTAAACTCGTCCTCCTGCACGTCGCACTCCGCAGCCTGGTGAGCGGTTTTCGCCGCGGGTTTTCCCGTCGCGCTGACCAGTGTATATCCCGCTGTCAGCGTGAGGGTCTCGTTGGGCTGCAGGGCCTTTTCCCGCGTTAGAGTTTGCACAGAGACAGACGGACCGTCGGCGTGGTTGGTGAACAAAAAACGTTGGACCTCTCCGGCAACCTGACACTGGATTCCGGCTCCGCTCGGTCCGGATAGTTGCCAGGCTTGTTTGCTGACCGAGCTGCCGAAACAGGCGACCTTCGTTTCAGTCGCTTCGGCAGGAATGGTCAGGGGAGTGTCCTTTCCGTCAACCGCAAGGGTCACGTTTTCGCCGCCGAGGGAAAGGTCGAAAGTGGTGCGAAGCCGGGCGGCTCGAGGTTGGTCGGACAGGTTCTTCAAAGTGGACTCCACGGTCCAGCCCGGCTCTTCCTTCGACAACTGAATCGTGCGCGTGAGGGCGAGACCATTCTCAAACCGAGCGGTCAGAGCCACGCGATCTACGGTCGCCTGCCCCTCAACGGTGAACGGTTCCCGCGCGCCGGGCGAATACTTCGAGTACCCCGCCGCCTCGGCATATCCACCCATGCTGCGAAAGTTGGGGGTGACAGTGGTGGGTAATGCCGCGAGATTGCGATTTCTGATTTTGTCCTCAACCGCGACGATACGCCCCCCCATCGCGGGCGCAATCCGCAGCCGGATCGCAGCGTTCTCGAGAGTCAGGAGCTTGACCCCGTAAATCTGCGGCGCCACCTGATCGCGCAGCGTGTTGGGGTGGAAAGCGCCTTCGTTCAGATGAGTGATCTTTTCTTTCTCGCACACGGAGAAGAAGCGGTCGGCCAGCTTCACCTGCTCGGAGTCAGGATCCGGCCCATACACGTCGTCGTGAACGCGCCAGGGGCGAGGCGCCCCGGATTGCAGGCGGGAGAGTTGCACGTACTGTAGGGGCAGCCGGGCGACCTGGACGCGATGGAGGGTGGCGGGGTCCTCTGCGACAGCCGTTTCCGCTTCATCGAAAAGGGCGTTGGCTTTGGTCACGAGATCAGGCGGGACGTGGCCGGTGGTGGGGCCGATCCATATCGGCTCGTGGATCTTGTTCTGCATCGCGTAGTCCCGCACCATGCGAAGATAGCGGTCGATGGGATCAGCAGCTTTGCCGTAGCATGCCTCCATGAATTCGCGGCGGTGTCGCTCGACGTCGCAGTTCGGGTTCCACAGGATCTTCGCAAGCAGGTAAGCCTTCAGCTCAGCCATCTCCGCGCCGTTGCTCTGGTAAGCGCCTTCCTCGAAGATGCCCTTCACCCCATGGTTCACGAAGAACTGCACATTGGGCTGCAGCACCTCGATATTCGAGAAAGGGAGCACGTAGTGACCGAAGGTGGTTACGTAATCCCAGACGTAAAGCCGGTCGCACATTTTCGACCAGCCGACGATGTCTTTCTTGAAGGAGGTGTCCTCCTCCTCAAGCGGATGAGAGAAGCAACACTCGATGCTGCACAGGCGGACGATGACATTGTGTCGGGGTCGCGTCCTGGTAACGGGCTGCCGCGAATAGGAGTACGCGAGGGTGTCGACGGCGACTTCTGGAAACTCCTTCTCGATGGCTTCTGCCACGGCGTTGACGAACCGGATGATCGGCCCGGCGTGGACGCCGCCTTCCTCTTGTTCGACCTTCTTGCAGCTCTCGCACTCGCACCATCCGCCGGCATCGTTCTGCGAGACCGATACGATGTTGGTCTCCGGATGCTGCCGCAGCAAGCCTTTTACGGCCTCGATGGTGATACGCAGCACGTCGGGGTTGGTCAGACAGAGCTGGTAGTAGCCCTTCATTCGTTTCCCGCCGATGAGGGAGAAGTACTCCGGGTGCTGGTCGAAGTATTTCTCAGGAGGGACAAGCGAATTGAAAGTGTGGACGAATCCGGTGTAGACGATCTTGCCGCCGTGAATCGTATCCAGCCGAGCGTTGGCTGAATTGCTCTTGTTCCTCAAGGCCCAGTTCGCGTCGAAGGCGTCGAACCAGAACGGCTCGCGGTATTCGAGGACGGGAACCTGGGTATCGTTGATCTGGTCCAGCGTGATGGTTGGCAGGTGTGGGACGCGATGAACCTTCGAGGAAAACCATCGGCATCCGAGCCGCTCCTCCAGGAAAGTATAAACGCCATACAAGGTGCCCCGCGGTTGGCCGCCGGCGATGAGGAGGTGCGGGCCTGCCGTGCGAATCACAAACCCCTCCTGCCCCAGCCCGGGAAAGTCGATACGCACTCCAATCTTCCGCAGGTGCGAGTTGTTGGCGAGAAGAATCGCCTTCGACGGTATGGGCTTGCGGTCGTCAACAATGGTCAACTCCGCCCCCGAGATCCGCTTGAGAAACCACTGGAGCTCCGTCGCCGCCTGCCGCTCGGTGAGGCTGGCCTCCCGTGGCACGACGATGCGATAATCCGAGCGGCCTTGACTGACGAGCGCAATCCCCGCGTGGGCGCTTGTCACGATGGCACCCAGGATCACGATAGCGGTAACGAGACAGCAATGACGAACGGTCATGAATTCGCTCCTCCCACAGTTCTCAGTCCAGTCCAACCTTCACCCACTGCCCTGTCTTCGCCGAGTCCAGCACCGCGTCGCAAACGATCTGCGTCTGCAGCGCGCAGCGGAAGTCGGGTTGCACCTTCTCTCCGGTTTCGAGTGCCTTGAGGAAGTCGGCGAGGGCATTGATGAAGGTGTGCTCGTAGCCGATGACGCAGCCGGGCACCCACCAGTGATCCATGTAGGGATGCTCGAAATCGGTGACAAGAATAGTGCGCCAACCGTGGACATGCGCGTCGTCGCTGTGATCGAAATACTGCAACTGGTGCGCATCCTCCAGGTCGAAGAAGATCGAGCCGTTTTCGCCGTTGACTTCGAGGTTGTTCTGATTCTTCCGCCCTCTGGCATAGCGAGTGGATTCGAAGGTCCCCATCGCGCCGTTCTTGAAGCGGACCAGAAAGGCGCAGGCATCATCAATGCCGACGGGCTTCATCTTTCCCGGTTCGTCCTGAAGCTCTCGTTCTTTGATGAAAGTTTCGGTCATCGCAGAGACTGACTCGATAGGTCCGATAAGCCATATAGCTGTGTCAATGGAGTGAGCAAGGAGGTCGCCCGTGACGCCACTCCCCGCAACGTCCACGTCGAGCCGCCAAAGTGTCGCGCCCCCCTGCGGCACCTTGGGGCTGATGGTCCAGTCTTGCAGGTACTTCGCTCGATAGTGAAAGACGCGCCCGACACGATCTTCGTCAACAAGCTGCTTCGCGAGAGCGATAGCCGGAACGCGGCGATAGTTGAACCAGACCATGTTGGCAACTCCCGCGTTCTCCACCGCCTCCGTCATCTCGCGCCCCTCTGCCGCATTCAT
>JACQGJ010000021.1 GCA_016199605.1 Armatimonadota bacterium
GTTGAAGGGGGACGATGACCTTTACCGATTGCCTGTCCTGCTGCTTACACACACTCCACCGGAGCACGGGGCATGGGACTGGGGCACTGGCAAGGACGCAATCAGTGGATATCTGGTGAAACCCGTGGACACCGTTAAGCTGGTACGACTTGTCACATACCTGCTTGCCAGCTCGGCTTATCCCTCCAGGTTGAAGTTCGCAGCGATGGACGGTCAGGAGATTCCATATCACGAAGCCCGCGGTCTCCTGGGAGAACGGCTCCCCTTTCTCGGATCAAATCGAGCCAACGGTCCTGACGAAGAAGCAGTGACCGTCGTGATCCCAGAGGATCTATTTCGGGAGCTCGCGTCCATGTCCTCTGAAGGTCGTACAGAACATCTCGCGAAGCAGAAGCCTGAGTCAGGACTCCTCCGATGGTGGGAGGTCCTTGTCGGCATCCTGCTGCTTCCCATACCTAATCCTATCCGTTTGGTGGCATGGTTGGCGAGGCTGATTCGGAAACACGGTTCAGGCGCGAAAGGAAACGACAAGACGCCGTGATGTTAAAGCATCACGCTACACGCAAAGCAAGCTAAAGCAAGCTGAGACGCGAATAGCAGCTTGCTTCAGCACCTTGCTTCAGCATACTTTACTCAAATTGCATGATGCTTTAACATCATGGAGGAAAATGAAACCGTACACTGTCCGTGCGGCTCGGTGCGACCATCGAGCCAGCGATGAAACAATATACGAATCCCTGAAGCGTATCACCGAACCGTTGACTCGTTCGTGGGAGAAAATCCGGGCTGCTCGCAAGGTAGTCATCAAGACCAATATGGTCTGGCTACCGGAGCGCGTCCGGCACTTTGCCGGTCGGCGGCAGGAGCACGTCGACGATTCGGTCTTCAGAGCCTCTTTGCGCCTGTTGAGAGAGAACACTTCCGCGCAACTCGTCGTGGCTGACTCGACTTTCCACCCGCGACCGGAAGGCGTGGGCCGCGACGTCTACTTCAAGCCCCTTCTCGACGAGTTGGGCGTCGAATATGTCGAGGCGAATGATCCGCCCCATGAGATCTACGAAGTCCCGGGCGGTGGACTCATGTTCTCCCGGTATCTACTCCCCGCCTGCTTCAAAGAGGCCGACGCGGTTGTGTCCATCGCCAAGCTGAAGAACCACGCCTTCATGGGAGTAACGCTCTGTCTGAAGAACTTGTTTGGGTTGTCACCGATGCACCCGGCGGGACGACCGCGCAACTACTACCATCACATCCTCCGGATGCCTTATTTCCTTCCCGACCTCGGGCTGATTATGCAGCCGTGTCTCAACATCATCGACGCTTTGGTTGGCCAGGCAAGGCGCGAGTGGGGTGGCGAGGCCCGGGTTTGCGATGCTTTGATTGCAGGGGATCATGTCATCGCTACTGACGCCTGTGCCACTCACCTGATGGGGCACGATCCGATGGCCGACTGGCCTGCCTCGCCTTTCTATAGAGACCGCAACCCTCTTCTTGTGGCAGCCGAGCACGGTTTTGGCGCCGTCGAGATGAACCAGATTGACTTTGCGTCCGAACTTGAACCGCCGCTCGCCGAGTTCGACGCTGACCAGCCCGACACCCCGGAGACCGTGAGCAATTGGCGGCGAACCACCTGTGAACAGGCGCTGCACTACCTCGAACACGAACAGGAAATCGTCGGTCGATATCGAGGTGAGTACGTCTTTCTGCAGGAACGTGAAGTCGTGTGGCATGGCGGCACGCCGGAACACCTCGGAAGCCGTCGCGCCCTCAGCGGCGTCCGCCCCGACAGCGCGCTGTGGCTGAAGTATGTGGACCCGGACGAGCGGGAAGGTGAGCATTACGAGGTCTATGAGCAGAACCTTCAGCTCTTTCAGGAGGGCCGTTTTCCCTCGTGAAGAAACGGACCCGTTGTTCCGCCTGCCTTCAGTTCCAGAGCACGCGACCATCCCCTCAACCTTTGAGAAGAGCGCACGGATGGGTGATTCTGCTCGGCATGGCGATGCTTCCAACCGGAGGCCCAACTTTGGCTCTTGAGCGGAGAGAGGTCCTGCGGATAGCCGCTACAAGCGATTCCTTGTGCGTCAAGCTGGGACGGCGATACCACGCTCCCTTGGCCCTCCTTGAGCTGAAGGCTTTCGAGGAGTTTACACCGAACAGTGCAGGGCAGGAGATCTGGCGAGGCGTCCCCTCAAGTTCGTCGTTCGCTGTGTCGCGCTTCGAGGGCCCCCGGGACCGGCTTTACTCGAAATTTCAGTTGGTTGACGCGGCGACGCGGCGACCGATTGGGACTCCACATTACGTGGACGACCTGTCGAGGGTCGGCGCTCGCAGCTTTGACTTCCCGTGGCCGAAGAGCATCAAGGGGCTTCAAGTCCAGGAAGTGGAAGACGCCATCGCGCTGGGCGTCAAGCACGGTGGACTCAATCTCCTCGTCTCGCAGGTCGTCGATTGGTCGGGGAAATCCGCAGAGACGTGGCCTGTGGACGGCGAGAGGATCCCCATCAACTCCGACTTCGTGAAACAGTTCGACGCCCAGGTCAAGAAGTTGACCGACGCTGGCATCAATGTCACTGTGATTCTCCTGAACGGCGTCCCCACCCAACCTGACTCGAAGAATCCGTTCATTCATCCGAAGACCGACCTGGCGAACGTGCCCTACCATCTTGGCGCCTTCAACACGACCGACGAGCGTGGGCTGCGCTACTACCGCGCAGTCGTCGAATACCTCGCCAATCGTTATTCCCAACCAGGATCTCCGTACGGCTGGGTATCGGGCTACATCATCGGCAACGAAGTGCAGGCTCACTGGGAATGGTACAACATCGGCCGCGTAACCCTCGACGACTTCGTGAAAGATTACGGGATTGCTTTGCGGGTGGCCGACCTGGCGGTTCGTCGGTTTCATTCCAAGATCCGAGTGTACGTCTCGATGGAACACCACTGGGACGCGGCGATCCGCGAAGACCCGCTTACTGCGTTTCCGGGGAGGGAGTTCGTGGAACGACTGAGCGAATGGTCCAAGTCCGAGGGTGATTTCCCGTGGCACGTGGCTTTCCA
>JACQGJ010000301.1 GCA_016199605.1 Armatimonadota bacterium
AAGGGGAACCTCTGATTAGGGAGTCCTTGGCTGTCGATCGTGGGCCACTCTAACTCCCTTGACCTCCCTGACCGTTTCTCTATCATCACGCCGTTCACCGACTCGCTACCTGGTGAAAATGAAGGAGAGTGTTCTCATGTCCAAGACGATGACAATTCTGGTAGTGCTGCGCATCGCCGCCTGCGTCCGCGCTCAGACGGTCGTGGTTCCCAACCCCTCTTTTGAGTCAGGCACCGACAAGCCCGAGGGATGGAGCCTGTCGGACAAAGGTGGCGCGTGGGAAAACGCCGGGCATACCGGCAAACGGTGCGTCAGCGTTACCGGAACGGGTTCCACCTCGAACTACTGGTCCACCACCGGAGTGAAGTTGGATCCAGGCAAGACCTACCGGGTCGCTTTTTGGGTCAAGGGCGAAGAGACCAGCGGCGGTTGTGTCATCACCGGCCCCAGTTTCTGCAGCCGTGACTACTCGGCGACTGACAAATGGGCACGGTACAGTTTTGTGTTCGTGGTTCCAAAAGACCTGCGAGGGGCGTACCTCCGCTTTGGACAGTGGATGGTGAAAGGGAAGGTTCTGTTCGACGACATCTCCCTGCAGGAAGTGACACCGGTGTATTGCACCGAGGGCGGTCTGTCTCTCGGTGAGGGGGAAAGCGTTGACGGGTCCCACTACAAGTCGGAGTCGCCGCTTGGCGGCGAGGGGACAAACTTTGCCCGGACGCTCGCAGACTTCTCGTGCGGATTCAACAGCAACCGATGGGTGTTCGGAGGCGACAACTCCGTTGTCTATCGCTATCAGATTGGCGACCGGGCTCAGGCCTCCGCGAAGGTAGCCGTGAGCGTCGGCTACTACCAGAGCGGGAAGTGCGTCGTGGAGGTCAGCTCGAACGGCCGCGATTTCGTTTCCGTCGGCGAGATCCAGAAGATGGAGTTGCCGACGCTGACTCTTCCTGGGAGTCTCTTCCCGACAAGTCAGGTATATGTTCGGTTGCGCAGCGAGAACGCCCGCGGCCGCGAAGGAGACTCCGCGCCCGGGTCTTTCCAGGTTCACAATCTCAGCTACGAAGCCGAGCTTGATCGCCCTGCCTCGCAGTTGGAGGGAAACACACGGTATCTGGAAGTCGCGAGACAATCGGACGTGCTGACGGTGCGGATCGAGTCGTTGGGGCCGTTGCGTCCGGCTCCCGCCAGCCGAGCACGGATTGAGATTGCCAATCAAGAGGCGACCGCGAGGACTGTAAAGGCCAGTCTCCAGTTGGGCACGCAGGTCTTCTCCAGGAGCACAAAGGTAGAAGGGAGAGGTAAGTTCCCGGTTGAGATCCCCTACGAGTTGATGGAAACCGGCGAGTTGCCCCTGGTGCTGTCGGTTTCGGAGGCGGGAAAGGAGGTCTATCATGCAACCTCCTCCTTTACTGTCCCTCAGCTCTACGCAGGCAACTACGGCTACCGCCTGACAGGAGCACCTGCGACCCTTGGGCTTTGGTGGTGTGAGGCGACCTATAAGGTCAGCCGGGAACGCTCGGTTCCGAAGGCGACCCGAAGTGAGGTTTCGATATCGGCTGCGAGGAACGAATATGAGCCTTTCCAACTGGTGCTGCATCCCAACCATCGTCTCGAGACTGCCACCGTTGAAGTCAGCGATTTGCTCGGCCCCGGTGGCCAGCGCATTGACAGTGAGAACGTCCAGATAGATCGGGTGGAGTATGTGAAGGTCACTCATCCGACTGACTCGGAGGGAGTGGCAGGATGGTGGCCTGATCCTCTACCTCACTACAGGGGAGCGACCTCGGTGCTGCCTGACCAGAATCAGCCTTTGTGGTTTACCGTGTACGTTCCCGAGAGCGCGGCTGCAGGGAACTACGCCGGGACGATCACAGTTTCTACACCGGGCGCCTCATCAAAGGTGCCTCTCAAGCTACACGTATGGAACTTTACGCTTCCTCGAGAGAGCCACCTCCGCTCGGGTTTTGGGGTCAGCAGTGCGAATGTGCAGCGCTACCACAACCTGTCTACGCCGGACGAAGTCAAGCAGGTCATGGAGAAATACTCGCGCAACTTCGCCGCGCACCGTATCTGCCCCTACACGCCCATGCGACCGATCAAAGTACAATTCAGCGGCCGGAACTGGGTTGGCGGAGAGGTGGTCTTGGACGAAAGGCATGAGGGCGCGCAGAGCCTGAAGATCGTTGACCAAAACGAGAAGGGAGTCGTCTTTGCCGACTACGGAAGCAAAGTACCGGTTGAAGTTGGATTGCCCTATCGCCTGGTGTGGTGGTGCAAAGCCGCGGCCGGCCAGCGGTACCTGCTCACCGTGGGCCAACACGACGCCGACGGCAACTGGCGACCAGGGCACAACCGGGACCACACGCGCGACGGTAGCGGAGAATGGAAGCGCGAGGAGGCGGAGATCCGCTTCGATGAAGGCACTCGCTTCGCCAACGTCACCTTGAGACCCGCAGTGTGGACAGAAGACGGGAGATTCACCGGGTCAGCCTGGTTCGACGAAGTGAGTTTCAGCCGGGTGCAAGACGGGAAGAACTTGCTGACTGACAGCGGGTTTGAGGCAAAGGCAGCCGACATCAAAGTGCAGCATGACTTCACCGAGTTCGATGAAGACGCGCATCACTTCCTCGACGAGTTGGGTTACAACTCCTTCGCGCTTCCGGTCATGGGATTAGGGTCGGGCACTTTCTATGAGCGGACCTCGGGGGAGCTGGCCGGGTCCAAAGCAGGAACGCTGGAATACGAGACCGTGTTTGCAGAGTACCTCAAACCCATCGAGGAGCACTTGAAGCAAAAGGGCTGGTTGAACAAAGCTTACGTCTACTGGTTCGATGAGCCGTCACCGCAAGACTACGACTTCGTAGGCGAGGGGATGAAGACTCTCGCGAAGGCGGCGCCGGGGATCTGCAAGTTCCTAACGGTGAAGCCCGTGAAGGAATTGTTTGGGAATGTGGACCTGTGGTGCATTCCGGTTGGGGTGTTCTCTCCGGAGGAGGCAAAATCCCGCCAGCAGCAGGGAGAAGAGATTTGGTGGTATCTGTGTTGCGGGCCGCACTCGCCCTGGGTCGGCCTGTTCATCGACCACCCGGCCATCGATTTCCGTATGTGGTCGTGGATGTCGTGGAAGTGGAACGTGCAGGGACTCCTGATCTGGGAGACAACCTACTGGACCAGCAGCGCGGCGTACCCCAGGGAGCCTCAGAATCCGTGGGAGGATCCGATGAGCTACGTCTCAGGATACGGCACACTGCCCGGCACGAAGTCTTTCTGGGGCAATGGCGATGGGCGGCTCTTCTACCCGCCCAATCGTGACGTCCTCAAGGACCGCACGAAATACCTCGAAGGCCCGGTGAACTCGATTCGGGCGGAGTTGATGCGGGAGGGAATCGAGGACTTCGAGTACTTCTATCTGCTGAAACAGTTGCTGGAGAAATCACGGTCGAGGGCCGCGGCCGAAGCTGCCAAGCTCCTCGAGATCCCCGCCTCGATTATTGAGGATCCAACGCACTTCACGAAAGACCCGCAGCCGTTGCACGCGCACCGCGAGAAGCTGGCAAGGGCCATTGAACAACTCAGATAGGAAGGAATCATTGTGAGCCTTCAACTTGGCTTCCACCGATACACAATCACTCCACCCAACGGAATCGACATGACGGGTTACGGTGGGCGCGAGGGACCGGCCGTGGGGGTGCTCGATGATCTGGTCCTCGACGCCATCGCCTTCCGTGAGGGCGACGAGGGGCTGGTTTGGCTGAACGCGGACCTCCTTTCCTTCGCGACTGACCAGGTGCAACGGATTCGACAACAGATCGAGGCAGCTCTGGGCGTCCCGGCAGAGCGTGTCGCTCTGTGTACGACCCACACCCACGCGGGGCCGGCAGTGCCCCGTCTGCGCGACTTGGGGGACCCGGATCCCGATTACATCGGCCTCCTCGAGCGATGGGCCGTCAGCGCAGCGAGCATTGCCTGGCAGAACGCCAGCCCGGTCAATCTTTCCTTCGGGAAAGGAGAATGCAGCACCATCGTGAGGAACCGTCGCCGACCTCCGGGGCCGGTTGACCCCGAGGTGTTGGTTCTCTCCTGGTCAGGATCGAGACAAGGCGCAAACGTGTGTTTCACCTGTCACCCGGTCGTGTTGACCAACAATAATCGCCTCTTCTCCGCCGACTATTGCGGCGTCACGCGGGCACCCATGGAGCGGGCCTTGGGCGGAGGATTCCCGGTCTCCTTTACCAACGGTTGCGCCGGCGACATCAATCCCCTTCAGCAGGGCATGGAAAACATGAGTCCCTATGGCCGACAGTTGGCCTTTGCAGCCTTGAGCGCGATGGAGAGGAAGCAAGACCTTGCCGGATTGCCTCTGCGCGCGGCGAGCGCTGTGGTTGAGCTTCCGTGGGTTGATCCGCCCTCCCTTGAGGAATGTCGGTGGGAGGTGGGGTACTTTGAGAAGGAGCTTGCCGCTCCCGATTCTCAGCATGACAAGTTCACGGCGAAGGCTTTCCTCGGCTGGGCGCGGGATCGGCTGCAGCAGGTTGAATCGGGGACTTATCCCGACAGCCAACCTGCCGAGGTGCAAGTGTTCCGAATCGGGGACCTTGCGGTCGTCTTCTTGCCCGGCGAGCCCCTTGTTCGTCTCGGACTCCGTATCAAAGACGCTTCACCCGCGCCGGTCACCTGGGTGGCGGGACACGTCAACGCGACGGTGGGATACGTGGCGGACGAAGAATCCTATGAGCACGGCGGCTACGAGGTAGTCCATGCCGCCCGATACTACATGATGGGTCCCTACAAAGCCGAGGCGGGTCAGAAGCTGG
>JACQGJ010000302.1 GCA_016199605.1 Armatimonadota bacterium
CGATCTGTCGGGCAAGGGAGGCTCGCGCTTCGATCTATCGCTCAGAGCAAGTTGAAGAAGCCCTCCCTAACTGTGCTTCCGGCGTGTTGATTAGCATCAACCCCTACAATTCTGCACAGATCACGATCCACGGTAGTTGGTGTGGCACGCCTTGTCGACTTGAGCGGCTGTCAGCGTGACTCCCACAGCTTCAGCAGTCGGCACCCCTAAAGAAGGGAGGGGAACAAGGTTGTCGCCGGGAAGTCCTTCTTGCGCTCGTCGCCTTCTATCCCTCGACACGCATCACCTTACCGTCACACTTCTGACTGCCTTGACCTCTTCGCCCTGATCGTTGCGCGCGATCAGCTCGACGAGGTAGACACCCCGCGGTGTGAAAGCGCCAGTTGCGTTCCTGCCGTCCCACATCGCAGAGTTGAGTCCGGCGCGCAGGTCGGCAGCCGGGATCTCATACACGACACCACCAGCGACACTCCTGACTCTCAACAGTACTTTAGCGGGCTGGGACAAGCCGTAGGAGATCCTCACACCCGGCAGCAGGCTGCGACCTGTCGAAACGACCGCCAGGTTTGCGACACGCAGCCGCGAGGCGATCTCTTCGGTGATCTCGAGGCGGAAGGTCCGCTGGGTCACGCCGGAGGGCTGTGAACGGAATGAGTAGAGGCTGGTGGTCCGCAGCGTCTGCTTCTGGCCACTCGCCTCGTCAGTAAGGAAGATTCGATAATGCTTCGGAACGAGGGAGAGGTTGGGATAGGTGATCTGCACGTCGGCATTGGCTAGGTTGGTCGTCACCTGGAATCTCCACACTCTACCTTCCATCGAGCGTGTGGCTTGCCGGGTCGAACGCATATCCCAAGCAAGCAGAGCGCCGCCCTCACCGAGGAAGCCGAGATCGACGTATCCCCTACCCGCCAGTGCTCCGGCGATGGGAGCTTTGGCAACTTGCAGGCCCTGACCGCCCAACAGCGGTGAGTCGATCACGCCGAGCATGTTGCCATCGCTGCAAGTCGGGGAAGAAGCAGATCGAGGGCTGCCACCTGCACTGGCAATCATCTCAATCCCCCAGTGTTCGTTGTCTGCCTTTCTTGGAGCAATGCGGGGCTTTGCGCGACGCAGGATCTGGCTGTTCCCCGGCGCAGGCAGAACCAACTCCACTCCGTCTCCATTCGACTGGAACCATCCTCCTGCCCCGACCGGCAGAAAAGCGCGCATTGTTTCGCGAAGCGGGTCGGGGATCTCAGCAATCAACAGAGGATCGAAAACCAGGTCGTAGCCTTGCCTCGCCGCATCCCAGATCCAGGCATAAGGCTCCACAAGATGACCTACGAGACCGGCGGACTTCAGGTCGCCCTGGTCTACTCCGCCGCGGCGGACGCGGATATCCGCGAGGTTCCACGGGACCTCCGCGGGGTACGGGTTGCCGATCAACTCATACCCACGATTCATGCGAAGAACGAAGGCTTGGTTCGCATCCACGGGAACACCTCTCACGATGTTGAGATCCGATTCGTCGGGGTGCTGGACCCAGAAGCCTCTTCCAGGGAGAATCTGAAGATTGCTGCCGTTGTAGAAAACGTAGTCGCCCCGTCCGCTGTTGGCTCCTTCGTTCCAACCGGCTACCTTGAGTTGGTTGGCCGGGGCCTGGAACACGGCAGCCGGATCGGTATCGTCCAGGACAAACGGAACTGCAATCAGGTTCAGCCCTGAGGTCAAGTCGAGGGCAAACTCGCCTAGGATTTCGATCACTTCCGTATTGGCAATGCGCGGCACTGATCGGACTGAGGACTCAGACAACTCGGACTCTTGAGCCCGCTCGGACTCGTGAGTCCGCGTGCTTGACAGGGTTCCTGCACCGACGTCGCTGACCCGGACCCTGTTGCTGCCGTAGGTGATGTTGGTCAGGTCGACTTCGGCTTTCCCGTTGGAGTTCGTCGTGGCGGTAACAGTGGTTCCCGTAGACGAATCACCAACCAGGGAGCCGCCTCCCCGAATTACCGCAAACTGCAAAGGAACGTCGGGGGTCCGGTTGCCGTTCACGTCCGATACGATGGCGGTGACGCGTGACTGTCCCCCTTGCACTGTGCGATTAGGCGTGGCTCCCAGGGAGACCTTGAAGGACCCTCCCGCATCGCTGGACGCGGTGAAGGAGACCGACGACCCGGTGAGGTCCGGTGCCACCGCGGTCACCCGGTTGGTGGCGACCTTGGGGCCGAGGGTCAATGTCGCTTGAGCCTCACCGTTAGCATCGGTCATCACCGTTGTGCTCGTTGCCGGTGTTGAACCGTTAACGAAAGCGCCGCCTCCTTCCGCGACAATGAAGCGAACGGTGACCCCCGGAACGGGAACCGGCGTGGTGGCAGTTGGGGCCGTCACCTGCACGATGAACGGATCCTGGAGAGGTTGGCCGGCCGTGCCTGTCTGGCTGTTGCCGCTGACCTCGCTGAGACTCGCTCCTGGAGTCAAGGCTACCGATCCTGAGCATTGGTTGCCCGGGGCGGCAATCGTGTTCCCGACCGCGTCACGGACATTGTTGACGGTGACAGAGAAGCTATCGCCATTGTGTAGACCAAGCCCCGGAATCGTCACTTGACGGTTGGTCGCATCGAGTTGAGGCGTCTTCCCGGTCAGATCAACAGAATTGGCTGCACCGATCGGCGAACGCAGCTCGTAGCTCGATGGATCGTTGACTGTGGCAGGATCGAGAGGCTCGTTGAAGCTGATCACCACCTGAGTGTTGTCTGCCTGACATCCGGTGACCTTGGGTCCGACGACGTCCACCACTGTGCCGGTGGAAATGTTGGTGGTTCCATTGTTCACGATCACATTGCCGGCCAGGTCCCTCACGTTGGTCACCGTAACCTTGTAGGTGTTACCGGCAGCCAAAACTGTTCCGCTGATAGTCATGGTCTTCGTGACGAGATCGTAGCTCAAGGAGGTAGCCGTAATCGAGACGGAGTTGCCGATCGGGCTTTCGAGGGTAAAGTTGGCCAAGGTCTCCGCGTCCGCCGACCTCACGTCCTCGGAGAAGGTGACCTTGACGGAAGCGATCGCGTTGTCTGCGGTGCTGGAGGCGACGGTGGGTGGCACGAAGTCCGCACCGGGGCATTTGCCGGCAGACCCCGCTTGGAACAGTGCTTGTACCTCGGCCGCCATGAGCGGACGGTCAAACACGTCTACCTCATCCATCAACCCGTTGAAGTGACGGGCCCCGCCACCCCAGTGTCCCAGCCTCAGCAACTGACTTCCGTTGTAGGGAATCGGACCAAGCCCCGTGGTACTCCCAACCAATTGACCGTCAAGATAGACTTGATTGACATTGCCGGCGTCCCGCGTCAGCACCAGGTATTGCCATGAATTCGGACGCAGGGAGAAGGGGATGACGCCACCACCGTCGAAGGGCACCCAGTTATACTGATTGGTGTTGCCTGCATCCTGTTGCACCACCCAGTTGACATTCGTGCGATGGTTGGTGTCAAGGATATTGGCGAAGGACACTTGCGAGACGCCCGGGTTCACCCACAGCGCAACGCTGAAGGACTGCAGGCTGAACCAGCTACCGAGACTGACTCCGCTGTCCGCGCCATTGAACTTGAAAGCTTGCCCCACCCTACCGGCTGCGAAGGTCAAACCTCCCTCCGGCGCACCGTTGTGGGCCCCGGTTTGGTCACTGGTATTGCCTTCTCCCGGCCACCAGCTTATCAGCCCGGGAGGGGGTGGAATACACTGGTTGGAGTCGTCATTTCGAATCGTACCGATGCCCTGACTCCTTGCCAGCGCGGCGTTCACCGGATTCGTGAGGTCCACACGGAACGTCTCATCAGGCTCTTGGATAGCGTCGCCGATCACAGTCACCGTCACCGGCTGGGACACCGTGCCTGGACTGAAAGTCAGCGATCCGCTCGCGGCAGCATAGTCGCCATCCACAAGGGTGGCGGATTCGTCTACTGTTGCATAGCTGACTTGGACGGAATTGCTGCTGGGCACAGACAGGCTGACCGTGAACGCCGCGATGGTTGCGCCGCTGTTTCCTTCGAACACTGAGGCGTCGTTGATGGAGACTGCCGGCAGTCCCGATCCTAACCGGTCCAACGCGGCAACCTGACTTGGGGTGAGAGCGCCGTCAAACGTCCGTATACGGGCCACGGCTCCGCTTGAGTGCTCACCGGGAGTTGACACGTCATCCCTGAAAAAGCGCAAAGTGTTGTTGGAGTCGATCACGGCGAGGTTCGAGGAGTCCTGGAAGGCGAACTGTTGCACTCCATTGACGTAACCAACAACCTGACCGGTGGCCTCACGCGTCAGAACGGCCTGCACGTAGGTGTTTGCCTGAATGGGACTTCCGGCTCCCGTCGCAACGTTATAAAAGTTCAAGTTCGAGCTCAAGTTGTAAAAACCGGTGTCAGAGAATCCGTTCTTGAAATCCGCGATCCGTCGGTAGTTTGAGACCTGATCGAAGCGGAACAAAACCACGAGCGTATAGACGCCGGAGGGAATCACACCGGTTGTCGGTGATAGCGTCAGCCCATTCCCCAGGGGGAATTGCAGGACTGTGTGAGAAGCGCCGTCGACGGTTTCCGTTGCGAAGGCGTTGCCGGTCCCCAGAGGGGCGAGCGCTGGGGGAGTGCCCACCGAGCTGGCCAACGTATTCTGGAACCTGTAGTCAGCGCGGAGAACCGCAGTTGGCGGAGGGCCATTGACGGTAAAGCCGTTGGACAACGCTCCACTTTGGGCATCGGCATTCGTAACGACAACATCCCATTGTCCTGTCGATGCACCGGTGAGGTCCAAGTCGCACGTGATTTTAGTGGTGTTGACGACCGTTACGTTGCCGGCAACGATGTCGGGCTGACCTGTCTTGAGCAGCTTAACCGTCGCACCCGTCAGGAAGCCCGTCCCGGAGAGATCAGTGATGTTCACCACTCCGCTGTTCAAACCACTGTTCGGGGTGATGCCAGTGACGGTCGGCGCTTCGTTGTTCCCTGCGGTCGTCGTGGCTTTTACGCGGTCGATAGCCCCGCCGTCAACCAGCTCAACGAACACGTCGAAGAAGCTGCCAACCGGAGGGGCGTTAGGTGGAACTTTAGGTGTCACCTCGACCCTTATGTTGCGGACTTCACCTGCGTTGAGGTCCATCGCCAGCCCGGTGCTGGTCACTTGCGCGGTGACGTCGCTGCCTCCCGTTAAAGCGTCAAAGTACTGAACGTCAAACCCGCCGCCGTTCCCGGTTCCCTTGAGCGTGTACGTGTGGGTCTGGTTGCCGTCGTTCTGTGCGGCGATCTCATACACCG
>JACQGJ010000312.1 GCA_016199605.1 Armatimonadota bacterium
CTCGACATCGTGAAACAGGTGAACCAGCGGGTGGCGGTTTGGGGGCCGAACCTCCTCGGCTGTGAGCCAGTCGGTGTTTTCCACTCCGACTTCCGAGTCGAGGGCTCGCACTGCCCGGGCGCGAAACATTTCGTCCGCAGCATGAGTGAGAACCTTCTTGTTGGCCTGTTGGTCGGCCCGGACAAAGCCGTCTATGCCGTGGTTGTTGACAAGCGTGTTGGTCTGGAGGAGGAACCGTCCGGCAACCGCGAGGTCGAAGTGACCTTCGCCCCGGAAGTCAAAACGATTTCGCTCCTGGCCGCTCCTCAGGTCAAAGGGCAGAAGCGCGCCGGACCTCGCTTCAAGCTCACGCTGGAGGCCGGTGAGGGACTACTGCTGAGGCTGGAAGGAGCGGGACTTGCCGAACGCGCGCGTCAGGCAGAGTCTGAGGGAGGCAGCAGGCCGCGCCCGGCGGGGAAAGTGGGACCCGACGGACTGGTGCTGCGCCTGTCCTTCGACGAAGGGAAGGGAAACGTCGCCCATGATTCCAGCCCTGCCAAGAATGATGCGTTCCTTTGCGGTGCGAAGTGGGCGGACGGCAAATTCGGTAAAGCCCTCGACCTGCGCGGCGACGCGGACCTGGCACAGATTCCCGGCGCATTCCTTCCCGCGAAACACGCGATGACAGTCTCCTGTTGGGTCAACCCGAAGTACCCAGCGGAAGGCTACGGTCCGGTGATCCTCATCGGCAGTGGAGGGGTGGATCGCTTCGAATTTGGTTTCGGCCCCGACAACCTGTATCCGGTCATCTCGGATCAGGAGACGCACTCGGGCGGCAATCTCTATGTGGATGGGATGAAGGCACTCCTTCCTGAAGGCGCCTGGGGCCACATTGCGATTGCTGCCGGACCGAACGGAGCGACGACCTACATCGGCGGTGTGCCAAGGAGCACGACAACTTACCGCGGTCGTTTCGATTTCCAGACCCCGCTGATCCAACTCGGTTGCCGGCAGAATGAAAACTACACAGGTCTCCTCGACGAACTGCGGGTCTACAACCGCTGCATGAGCGCACAGGAAGTCAGGAAGCTCCACGGAGATACGCGGAGGTGAGTCTGTCATGATGAGAGCAAAAGCGAAACTGAGGATGGTCTTCCTGGCTCACCTTGTAAGCGCCCTCGCATACGGGCGCGGCGGCGCGCAGGAGATGTTGAGGTTCGGCGGCATGGAAGCCCCGTACTCCGACGGCATCGCTCAGGGATGGGTGAAGAACTGCTATGGAACCAATGAGGCGACGTTCTCGGAAGAGACAGCCGATGTCCACGGCGGGAAATCCGCCCAGCGAGTAGCCTGCACAAGATACATCACCGGAGGGGTGCAGTTCCGCCTGGGCGGTGTCTCGGTCGAAAAGGGGAAGCCGTCCACGCTGCGCGTCTGGATGAAGGGCGACGGCGTGAGCACGCCGGTCTACGTGGGAGTCCGAAAACATGGTGAACCCTACACGGGTTACCTCAGACGATACTTTCGCGTCAAAGACGTATGGAAGCCCTACATCATCATGGGCGACGCGAGCGACACCGACGCGGAATGCGGCATCTACCTCATGTTCGCAAGCACGGGCACGTTGCTGGTTGACGATGTTTCGTTGATGCCCGGAGCGAACGAAGAAGCCATGGCGTCCGTCGGTCTGCCCCCGCAGAAAGGCAATCGAGTTTACAACAGCGGCTTTGAGGCGGGACCGGAAGGATGGACTCCGGTCGGAGGGTTTGCCCTTGACGACACGGCAGCGCATTCGGGCAAGCACTGCGCAAAGGTCGGGGTGGGGGGCATCGAGAGTCGTCCCTTCCCCGTCCGCACCGGACAACGCTACACCCTCTCGGTCTACATCAAAGCCGAGAAGGCGGACACACGTGTGGAGATGAAGTTCTTCGAATGGGCTGACGATGGAGGCGACTCGGCCGCGGCTCGCAACCAGCGAGTCGGCACGTTGACTGCTTCAACCGAATGGGCGCGCTACGAAGTGTCCGGTCTCGCTCTGCCTTTTCTCTGGGAGGACTACATCATCCGCCTTGTCCCGTCGGGCCCAATCCTTCTTGACGACGTTCAGGTGGAGGAAGGAGACGCCACCGACTACCAACCGGCTCAGCCCATCGAAGTCGGGGCGGAGACACAGACACGATGGTGTCTTCCCGGGTCCACGGTGGAAGTGACTGCTCACCTGGCAACGGCGCCGAGCGTCAAGCAGGCGACCCTCCGATACACGCTGGAGGATTTCTGGTCGCGCCCCGTGACCACAATCACTCGCGTCGCTACACCTGGCACTCCCGTTCATGCCACCTTCAAACCGACCGGACTCGGCATGTATCGCGTGCGCGTTCAGGCAGACGATTCACCGGCGACGGGCGAAGTCTGGTTCGGTGTCTTTCCCAGGCGCGACCGGAAACCGAAACCCGGATCGTCCTTCGGGACTCACGTGACGGCCGTGGTGCCGCAGGCGGCCCGCACGATGCTCGCCTCGGAAGCGATGGGCGCTCGGTGGGTGCGGCTGCACGACTTCGGCGACTTTTGCCACTGGCGCGTGGTCGAGCCGGAGAAAGGGAAACTCGTCTGGCGTGACGCAGAGATCAACGACCTGAAGGCCCGGGGCTTCACCATTCTGGCCAACCTCGGGCACCCGCCGCTCTGGGCGGGTCGCCCCGACCCCAAACGCGCGGACTACGATTCGTGGACCAATGCGCCTCCTCGCGACCTCGCCGAATGGGAGAACTACGTTTTCAAGACCGTGGAGCATTTCAAGGATCGCGTCCGGCACTGGGAGGTGTGGAACGAGCCTTGTTGGTTGGGGTTCTTCGCCGGCACGCCGGAAGCATACGCAGAGTTGCTCAAAGTCGCCTATCGCGCTATCAAACGCGCCGACGCCGATGCCGTTGTCCTCGGCGGTTGTTTCTCGCCCTACTCGGAAGATTGGACACAGCAGGTGTTGGCACAGGGAGGGATTGACTTCATGGACGCGCTGTCTTACCACGAATACTGGAATCCCAGGCTTACCGAATCTCTCTCACCCGGTGATACGCCACTGATCACCAGCCACGTGCAACGATATGTCGAGTTGATGAAGGAGCGGGGCAAGGTCAAGCCCATCTACATGACCGAGGGAGGCATCCAGTGTCCGCCCTTCGCGTCATGGCTGCCGAAAGAAGGTTTCTCCTCCACCGCCATCGAAGCCGCTGCGGGATTCGTGAAAGGAATGGTAGAAATGCTCTCCGCCGGCGTCACAAACATCTGCTACTACTACACCGGCGGATTCCAGGGCGCCATGCCCTGGTTCTCCACGATGGCGAACGGCTACTACGTCCTGATGGACTACGACGGCCGCCCGAAGCCGACGATGATGGCCTACAGCGCGATGGAAATGCTGCTGGGCAATGCCAAGCCGGTGAAAGTCCTTCGCACCACGGACCTGACGGCGCACCTGTTCAGCAAAGGCAAAGGCTCCGTTGCAGTCGTGTGGGGCAGCCGCGCTCGGAGTTTCCCGGCGAGAGGCGTGAAGGTGGTGGACATAATGGGCAACGCCATGAAGTCCGAGTCACTGAGGCCAAGAGAACCTATCTATATGCAGACGCCGGGGCTGCCCCCGGCCAAACTGGAGGCGCTCCTGCGCGCTGATTGATGACGCCTGTCATGCGCTCCGGGCCGGCGAGTGTCTCCCACTCAGTATTTACTTCAGCACCACACACCCCGCGCCTAACACCTGCCGTGGCGTTCCCTTGCATTCGAGAGCGATAACCGGGGCGATAAGGTCAGGTGTCTTTTCGGGCAGTCCTTTAAGGATAAGGCGGTTGGCTTTCTGATCGAATTGGACCGGTTCCCCGGTATCGAGCCACCGAGCCGACACGACTTTGTTCACGATTCCGCCGATGGCGATCTCGCTGCCGGGATAGTTGAACGCGTGGAAGTAGGCGGTGTGGCCTTTCACACTGAACTGGCCGACGGGGAGCCATTCGAGGTGCGCGCGGTCGGAATTGTAGATGGCTTCCCCGTGCTTCGCCATCCACGCTCCCACGGCTCTAAGCACCTTTACCGACTCGGAGGGGATGCTGCCATCGGCCTTGGGGCCGATATTGAACAGAAGGTTGCCGCCGCCCGCGGCTGCCTGGACGAGGTACCCAACTGTCTGCCGCGGCGTCTTCCAGTTGTTGTCCGCTGCGTGGTAGCCCCAGCTATCGTTCATGGTCATGCACGACTCCCACGCGCGACCTTCGGGAGAAGCCGTCACGTGCTGCTCGGGAGTGGAGAAGTCTTCGGGGATCTGCGAGCGGTCGTTGATGATGATATCCGGCTGAAGCTTCCGCACCATTGCGTTCATCTTCGCCGACTCCCAGCCAGCCGCATCCAACGGCCACGACACGTCGTACCACATGATATCCACCTTGCCGTAGTTGGTGCATAGCTCACGAACCTGGCCGTGGATGTAGTCAACGAAACGTCGCCGCGCCTTCTCGTCCTTCTTGCACCGAGCGCCGTCCGGGTGATGCCAGTCCATCATCGAGTAGTAGAATCCGACTCGCAGCCCTTCTGCCCTCGCTGCTTCGACGTACTCCGCGACGAGGTCCCGGCCCGCCGCGCGCTTGGGCGCGCAGTAGTCCGTAAGCTCCGAGTTGAAATGACAGAAACCCTCGTGGTGTTTGGTGGTCATCACCATATACTTCATGCCGGCTTCCCTTGCGAGCTTTGCCCACGCGCGAGCGGGGAAGGGCTTCGGCTTGAACTGATCCGCCAGTGGCTCATATTCCTCCACAGGGATTCTCTCGCGGTTCATCACCCACTCATGCCGACCCAAAATGGAATATAGCCCCCAGTGGATGAACATTCCGAACCGGGCCTCGTTGAACCAGTTCAGTCGACGGATGCGGTCCTTCTGTTCCGGTGTCAGTGTTGTTGTTCTAATTGCCATTTCTATCTCCCTCCACGAATGTTGTGTGATGACATACTCGTTGAGGTCGAACACCCCCCCTCACCCCAACCCTCTCCCCATGCGGGGAGAGGGTTGGGGTGAGGGGGAAGGTTGATTCCCGACCTCAAGGAGTATACCTCGTCAGTGCAGAGCAAACATCCTCGTCTCCGACGGTTTGAAATCTACTGCAAAGTCGTTGGCCTCCGTTGCCACGGTCTCGCCCGAAATCAGATCTACCACGGTTGCTCTCCTTCGCAGACGCAACGTCCTGGGTCCTCCCTGAGTACTCGCGGCGAGAGTCAGATAGCGACGATTAGCATACACGGAATCCTCCGGATTGTCATGGTAAAGATGCACTCCCGCTCTGACGGCGAGTAACCTTAACACGGTCCTCGGCAAGGGCGCAACTGCGGAGTAGATGGAAGTCCAGCCCTTGAGCCGCTTGGAGACGACGACAGGCTCTCCTTCAGCGTCGGATCGTTTTGCGAGGACCTCGGAAAGCGGATCGTTCACGACAAACTGCTCGCCGTTCAGCAAGGGAATTTGTTGACGAGAAGGTTTATCGAATACAGCGAAGATCGTTTCCGATGGTCTATGTCGAGAGGATACCTGGAGGCTCGTGATCTCGGCTATGCCGCTGACCTCCGCCCGGCCGTTGACGCTGCGGAAGTAGCCGGGGGCATACAGCCAAATCACGTGCTTGCCACCGGACTTCAGCTTCCGGCCCAGAAGCCGTCGTTGTGTCGAGTCCAGCTTGAACGCGTTCAGGACCAGCACCAGCTTGTAGCCACTCGTGTCAACCCGGTCGAGGTCATCCAGGAGCACGGCATCGTAGGGTGCGACGAAAGGCATCTCCGCAAGTTGACCGCTGAGAAGGGGAGTCGATAGATCATTGCGGAAAGTCAGGAAGTGTTGTGAGTCTTCGTCGACCACCAGCAAGATTTCCGCGCAGGACCTCCGATCCGTCTGCAAGGCGGATTCCCGAAGGCTTCGACAGCGCCGAACCTCTTCTACAAGCAGGGGGTCATCGTAGTAGCCTCCGTGAAGGTCGAAGTGCGCCATGTTCACCCCGTTCGCCAGGGCGTTGCCCAACTCACGCCGGATCATGTAGGTGTATTCTTCAGCCGTGTCGGTGACCGCGAGCCAGGGCTTCCACTGGGCATACTCCGCCTGGTCCTTCTCGTAGAACTTGAAGCTGGCAGGGTCGAAGTCGCTCCAGTACATCTTCCGGTGAAGGGTCAGCGAGAGAATCGGCGCGCGGAAGCAGCTCTGGCCTCCCTTCAATTCGCGGCGGCAGTAGCTGCTGGGCGACATGATGAAATCAATGTCAGGACATTGCAGCAATTTGCGCAGAGCCAGGTGTCCTGCATCTTCACCCAACTGAGCAAACTCAAAGGTGTAGGCGTAGAAGGCCCCAACCACCTTTCGGTGTTGGGTCTTGTCCTTCACCACTTTGGCGAAGTATGCGATGGTGTCAGCCATGATGTCGGACCAGAATCGGTGGAAGTCGAGGACGTGTTGCTCTGCCGAGGGATCGCGAAAGGTGGCGGAGCGGTTGCCGTACCGCTCTTCTTGCGAGGGGATTTGAACAGTGTCGAAAGCTGCCGTGGGCTGACCCCACGCGGACCGCAGGTTTGCGACGTTCTCGTATCTCTCCTTCAACCACGCCCGAAAAGCTGACTGCATCGGAGCGCTGTAATCACCGAGTATCTCCGTGTTCATGCTCCAGTGATACCACTCCTCCGTCTTCTGGCCGCAGACCTGATAGCCCATGACCCGGTTGCCATAATCGGACTGGTCCACATGATCGATGAGTGTCTCTATTTCGAGCTTCACATCGGCGCGCCACTTTGCAGAAGCGATCGAGGGAAGGTTGTCGCGTCGCGGCAGAGCGAACAGCTTTTCCCCGAAATCTGTTGTTCCGTTGCTCAGACGAAACAGCTCTTCCGAGTTCTCCTTCGCCCACCACTCCGGGGTATCCACGTAAAGCTGCAGCACCAGTTTGGCGTCCGGTGGTATCGCTCCCACAACCAGGTGGGCGATGGCATCCACCTGCGAAAAGTCCCAGCGATCGCGCTTCGGCCATAGGGTCCCGGTGTAGCCATAGAGTCCACCCAGGTCTATCACGAAAGTGTAGAGGTCACAGCCTGCGTCAGCGAAGAGTTTCACGTGTTTCGGTAAAGCGGGTTGGCCGTTGACGGTGGAGTAGTTGTTCTCGTAGGTCATGTAGGAAAGGCCGCAGTGAGGTTTGCCGTTGATGAGGAACGCTGGCGCTCCGCGGAGCATGGCCACGCGAGAATGGGTTCCTCTGTCGGGACTCCCATTGGTGGCATCAATCGTCACAGTGCATATCATAGCGACCACAAGGAGGTCCAGTGAATGAGTGTGCGAAGGAGATCGCGGACTTCCTCTGCCTCTGAGACTCATTGGACCTCCGTCAGCAGCGCGAAGGATTCGCCGGGAAGCTCAAAGGACACGGTTAGGCCTCGTGAGGCTTCAAGGTCATTCTCCGCATTGATCATCTTCCCCCCGTATGAAGACATAGCCTCTCGGGTGTACCGGAAGAGTCGGAAGCTGGCCCTTCGTTTCAGCCCCGTTTCAGCAGTTACCTGCAGTCGGCGTTTGTAGCCATTGACAAGCAGGACCGTCAGCTTCCGGTCGGGCGAACGAACGGCAACACAGGAGAGAGAAGGCGCTCGCGATTGGTTCTCCACCGCGAGGACTTGACTGCCCGGGCGCGTGTACCGGGTGATCAGCGACCACGAGTAGAAACCCGGCCTCGGCTCCCAGTTCTCGCTCTTGTACCTCCACAGGCCCCATTCCTGTTTGTGTTTCGCATCCGGGCTGTAGTAGGTATCCATCAGGCACCACGGCAGCACAGCCGAGGCGCCTTCCCGCACGGCGTTGATGGCAAAGTCGGCGAGAAACAGACCATACTCGTACTTTCCGTTCTCCCAGTTCTTGAAGGTCTCACCTCCATGACCAAACTCGGTGATGAACAGCGGCTTGGGTTTCCTGGGCGGGTCGAGGGACTTCAGCAGAGCGAGCCGGTCGCGAACCCAGGGGACAACTTCGGGGACACAGGCTTTGTAGGCATGCGACGACAGCCCGTTGCAGTACTCAAGACCCCGTGACACTACCCCTCGAAACCAGTTGCTCGCACCCGCGGGGTTGCCGAAACTATCATCTGAGGTGAGGAGAAACACTTCCCGGCGCACGCCGCGGTCTCGAAGCTTCTGATCGAGCAGTCGATACAGCCGAACGTACTCATCCAAAGACACCGGTCGCGTTCCGTCATTGTCCGGCTCGTTCATGAGGCAGAGATACTTGATGTTGGTGAGACCTTCCCGCTGCCTGAGGTATCCAACGAGGTCGACGAGGCTGCGGATCATGGCTTCTCGCTTTTCCGGTCGAGGCAGCTTGCCGGTCCCATCCCGCATCCAGTCGCTGTAGGCGAAGGAGTCTCCCCACGGGGTCAACAGGACTGAAGTGCCGATGCTTTTGAGGAATCGCACCCAGTAGATATAGTCTCTCATCTCCTCACTGTCCGGTGTCTGCTTTCCCTCCTCCGGCTCCCACCACTGATACGCGAATAACGTGCGAATGATGTGTGGTCTCATCGCCTTGACTCTCTCAAGTACTAATTCCCGATCGCGACCATCCACCCCGCGATCGGTGTTGCACTTGCGGGTGAGAAGGAAATCCCCGTGCGCGCCAAAGCCGTAGAAGTGGCGGCAAAAGACCTGGTCGTGCCTGATTCGCAGCAGCACGTGGTCTCCCTCAAACGCGGTTGGCGCCTCGGATAGCCGAATCAACTCCACGTCGTCGAACCAAACGTCACCGACACCGTGCGCCACGACAACGACCTTCATGCAGTCTGTCTCCCCTGGAACCATGCCCCGAACTGCCAGTTGCATCCAGTCATGATCCCCTGAGCCTGTGTAGTCTCCCTGGGCAAAGGAGAGTCGCTGCGTTCCCTTGAAGAACTCGAGAACGATGTAGCCTCCGATGTCCGTCATTCTCTGCGTCCGTGCCGACACCGTTGCCAGGTAGAGCTCACCAGGGAAAACGTTCCTGCGGGCGTACTTGAAGGAGGGATACTCGGCTGCGCCTTCGGTTGTGATGCTGATGCGCGCAGAGGCCTGGCCCGATCGACGGATCGCCTCGTCCCGCACCAACGTTGAACCGGCGGGACCGAAGATTTCCCAGCCCTCGGGAGTTTGCTGGCCCCGTTCAAAGGAGGGGTTGGAGACAAGGTTCATGGTCTGCGCCGATGCTTTCTGCCTGCACATGAGGCTTGGCAAAATGATGAGGAGCAACAAGCTGGCCCTTGCCATGTTCACAAATCGCACTTATAGCCTACCAATCATGAAACGCGATGATGTCGTAATCCGACAGGTTCTCCAGATACGCTGAGGAGGATTTCGTCGGCGCAGGCGCCCGGATCGGTGACCGGTCATGCTCAAGGCAACACGACGAGAACTTCTGCACCTGCGGAGAACCAGGCATATAGGAAGTCCTCTTTCGTTAATCGAGTGGTCTCCCCCGAGGTGGGGTCATTGCAGACTACTTCTTCCTCCTCAATGCCGACAACCACTACCGCGTGACGAAAGCGAATCAGCTTGGGGAGCGGAGCAACTTCCAGAGTGGCGATTGGAGGGACTTCCTGGGAGGTATGGTCTACCAGCGAGTCAAAGTCCAAATCCGATTGAGTCAGCGCGTCATGTCCGGCGTCCAGCAGGCCACGCACCGCCTGATCGACCAAGGTCCCCAACACAGTTGTGTTGCACCATTCCGCAATCTGACTTTCAGAATAGGCGTATCCGTAATAGCCCAACACCATCCGGATGCAGGCCGGCAGGCATGTGTAAGGAGTCTCTTGCCTGAGAGGATTAACTTTGAGGAAGGAGGGCACGGGTCAGCATCTCCTGTCGCCCATCCGAGCCGTCACGGATCAGAGTGCCGTGGTGACTGAACATGAGAACACCGATCTCCCGGTCCTCGTAGCCCAACACAACAGATACACGCCACTTGCCGTCGGGCAGCCTGGATGGGCGACGTACCGCGACGGCGTCACCCACATTGTGCGTGAGGTAGTCGAGGGCCACTCGTGCGATATGCTCTTCGTCAGGGCATTCTGGCCGCACTCGAACACACGCTCCGCTGGCGTCCAGGACAACCCGTGATCCGGGTTTCAGCCCGAACTCCGCAATCAGACCTCCCGGAATATGGAGACCGTCTTCAGCAACTTCGAGAACCGATTCGTAAACAGGTTTCATCATCCGTCCAATCCCTCCCGCGCGGTATCATATTGCGCTTGTCCCGCGGCGTCAAGTGAGAAGGTTGGGGCGCGCCATCTGGTGCGGCGGCGGTTTCCGCAACCGACGTATCGTCCGCGGTACTGACAGATGTCACCTACGGACGTGACACGGCTACCTTCATTTCTCTTCGCAGCCTCGCAATACACTCCACCATCGTCTTGCGAAGCAACCGCAGATCCTCATTCACGCTGAACGTGGCCAACCACCGGTCTATCTGCGCGACCGTTGCCTTGCACTTCGGCTGCTTGCGTGCGAGTTTCAGATACTTCTGCAAGGTGGCCATGTAGCGGGTATCGTAGATCCCTTCCCGAAAGGCTTCGTAGATGACCGTGTCAATCGGCTTCCCCTTCCAGGTGGGAAACGAGAAGGCGTAGACCGGGTTCGCATAGTTGAACTCGTAGGTGCTGACCCCGCAATACTCCCATGGCGCTGCGCCCTGCTCGCCGTTCTTCCACAGGGCTAACCCGTACCGTCTGCGGTACGCCGAGGGCGATGCAGGCAAGTTCGTGGCGGGGCAGTTGTAGATCCAGCACTCATACCCCGCCTTCTGGGAGTCGCGAAGACTACGCTGCCCCATCAAAGTCTGCGCCCCTCCATAGACGATGGGCAAGCTCAACGCCGTCCCGACCTCCGGGAAGTAGTTCGGATAGCACGCAACTGCCACGAGGCCCCCGGTCTGATTGACGGCCTCATATCCCTTCTGAAGTTGCATCAGCGCATCCCCGGAGGCCTCGTCATGACCGTAGAAGGCAGGCTTCGGGTAGCCCTTCTTCCGGCAGAACTCATTCACTGCTGGCACAGCATCCTTGATCGCGGAGATCACCTCATCCGAGGTGTGGGGCGCTCCCGGCCGCGGGTCTGGGATGAAGAATACCCCGTGCCCCAACCAGATAAACGGGCTGCGCGTAAGTCCAGCGCGCTTTGCCATGGCCAGCCGCGTGTCGAGCTCGGAGAAGTCCCAGGCCCCGTTCTTTTTGACGGGAGCTCCTTCGTAAAGGTTGAGGGTGTTCAATCCGTGCTCGGCCATGTTCCTGAACTCCGCTTCCATCTGAGACAGCGATCTGTATATCTGAAAGCTGTGCGGGCTGGCGATCCCCTCCTTCGTCTTCTGCTCGTCGTCCCTTCGATAAATCCGGTAGTAAGCAGAATACGCGTACGGGGTTGGCTCCAGATCAAACGGCACCACCTCAAGCTCGATACTGAAGCTGACGGTTCTCCCATCACTCGACTTCCCCGTGATGTTGCCACGGTATACTCCTGCTGCGGCCTTGTCGGGTATTCTGACCGTCAGATAGAACTGCCGGTTGGTTCCCGCGGGAATTGTCAGCGGCAAGAGCTTGTCGGCGTCGTTTCCATACTTCGCATCTTTGTACCTGTTCTTCTTCTGCTCGGTCAACGGCACCGCGAACTCGGGGTCGTGCAGCAGCATCTCGTTCATGAGACGGGGCTTGCCGCCAAACGGACGAAACCAGGGAGCAACGACTCGGAGGTCGATGGCACCACCGGTGATTGTGCCGCTCTTTGAGCGCAGGTCGCTCACGGCAAAGGTCAGTTCTTTCAACTCGCGGCCGGCGCGGAGAACGAAGGAGAAGGGCACATACGTGCCGCGACAGCCGAAGCTCCTCATCGCTCTCGAAGGTGTCGCCGGCACGGGGCTTGTTTCCGGTAGAATCTGCGGGTTCTCAAACAACTCGGCCCTTTCATCCCAGTTGTAGTAGGAAGCTTCGTCATTGTGCGCCTTTGCTCCCTCCGGCAGAAGGCGGTAGCCCTGTGTGAGATCGAGGGTGAAAGTCATGACGTCCGGCTCGGAGTACTTCGCCGCGTACCCCGGATATGCAGAGGCGATATCGAGGTAATGATTCGCCTCGACCAACAGGCGCTCGGGTTTATTCACGTTGGCGTTGATCTGAGATTTCTGATCCGCCAGACGCTTTTCGATCTCCTCCAGCAGCGGCTTAACTGCTTGGAGGTCGCTTCGCATCTGTCGCACAAGACCCTCATGCTGTTCGACAAGCATTGTCGAAGCGGTTGGGGGCAATGCCAGCTTTTCGAGCTTTGCTGCCAACTGCGAATGCCAGGTTCTCATGACAGACAAACGGCGCGACACCATGTCCCGCCTCTGTTTCTCAACTTCGACGGTGTAGTATCTCTGCACCTCATCCCATTTGGCGGCCCAATCTGCCGGCAGCTTACCTGTGAGAGTTATGTTGTCCACGTAGATGGTCACCGTGGTCGCGGGACTGTTGTCGGGAAGCTGGAACATTACTGAAGGACCTTCGATGTACTGCGCGGCACTGCCGGAACTCCGCATGGAGGCTTCCCAAACTTCCCATCCGTTCTCGTCGCGGGCCTTTTTCCCTTGCAGCACGTTGCCGCTGACGGGTTCCTCCAGGTCTCCCCATCCCATGCCGTGGAAACACGACAGGTTCAAGGGAGATTGAGTCTTCACATACATGCGCAGCTTGAGGTCAGACCATGCAGGAACCTGCATCGGCAGACGGACGTAGGTAGCGCCCCAGCGACCCGGATCAAACTGAACCTGGATCTTGTAGGATCGCTTTCCTGAGAACGCCTGCTCTGTGGTGACCCCCGAGAACTCGACCTTGTGTGGCACAGATCCCCCGTACCACTCTTCCATTTTGATGGCGTCCTTCGTCTCGAAGTCCTCGGAGAAGAGGACACGCTCCTCTGAGGCGCGGGTCTCCTGAATAATGGCCGACGAGTCCGGAGCTTCTGTCGGTTTGGCGGCATGGGTAGCTTGCCGTGGATACCCCACGACCATGATAAGTCCA
>JACQGJ010000304.1 GCA_016199605.1 Armatimonadota bacterium
CGAGGGTAAGGGGCAGTAGAACTGCCGCGCGACAGTCTCGTCGAACGGGCGTCGAGGCGTGCCATTCGGAGCTAAAGGGATGAGCATTTTCACCAAAGCATTCCATCGATACGGTCTTCGAAGTCTGCCGCGGTCCAACCATCAACGATATCGCTGGTGTCGTCTGCAAAAAGTACCACGGAATGCTGCTTTCTGCAAACGGAAACATTCCCTTGAACCCACTACCTGTTGTTGGGGCAGTGTCCATCCAGCCCTGCAAGGCTTACAGAATTGCCGCTCAGGTTAGTAGGCCGGTTTTGCCGGTGACTTTCCGGCTGCGTCGCTGTGGGGTGTCTGTGCGTATTTTCCGACTAAGACTTCGTTTTCAGCCGGTCCGCATAGTGGCCAGTCGGAGAATCTGCTTCCGGATCAAGGCGCCGCAGCAACGAATCTGTTGACAGCCTCAACTCGCCGGTCTACAATGCCGCGCAGCTTAAGGTCTGGCGAGACCGCTGGAATCCAGCGTACCAGAACCTAAAACGCCAAGCACCAGCGCCGTGGGAGCTTGTTCCCGCGGTACCGCCACGGAAGGACGACAGCTATGCATTTCCCGATGAAGTTGAGCCTGCTCCAAGTTCTTGCTCCGCTAATCGCCCTTGTGTCCATCGGCTTCTCGCCGGTCGCTGCTGGGGTCGCCCCCTTCTGGCCCCAGTTCCACGGGCCGAAGGGAGACAACCTGTCGCCAGACACCAGGCTCCTGAGGAAATGGCCCGAAGCGGGCCCGAAGCTTCTCTGGACGGCCGAAGGGCTCGGGGAAGGGTACGCCAGCGTCAGCATCGGCGGGGGGAGAATCTACACCGCCGGGGACCTCGACAAGCTCAACGTCATCACGGCGATGGATATGGACGGCCAAGTCAAGTGGCGCTTCGAGAACGGCTTGTCCTGGCAGGGGTCGGTCCCCGGCGCCAGAGGAACTCCCGCAGTGGCAGGTGGGAGGGTCTACCACGAGAACGCCCACGGCTCTGTCGTGTGCCTTGACGCGAAGACCGGTCACAGGATCTGGGGGCGGAGCCTCGCCCAGGAATTCGGTGGTCGCCCTGGCGGCTACGGATATGGGGAGTCGCTCGTCGTGTACGGCGGACGCGTGATCTGTTGTCCGGGTGGGGACACCGCGATGGTCGCGCTGGACACGAAGACTGGCAAGACGGTCTGGAAGTCGCCCAGCGCGGGCGAGCAAGCCGGCTACGTAACGCCCCTGATGGTCCAGTACCGGGGACTCCGGATGATCCTCACCATGAGCGAAAAGTCGCTCATCGGCGTCAAAGCCGATACCGGCGACCTGCTCTGGCGGTTCGAGCACTACAACCCAAGCTACGTGGCAAACTGCGTCATGCCAATCTATCACGAGGGCCACATCTACATCAGTTACGGATACGGGAAAGGCTCCGTGCTGTTGAAGATCAAGGCAAGCGGGAAGACCGTCTCCGTAGAGCCGGTGTGGCGCACCGAGAACCTCGACAACCGCCACGGTGGCGTGGTTCTGCTGAACGGCTTCCTCTACGGGGCTTCCCAGTGGACCAACAAGGGCAGGTGGGCCTGCCTGGAGTGGGAGACCGGTCGACTGAGGTACGCCGAGCCGGGTGTGGGTGAGGGATCCCTGACGTGCGCTGAGGGAATGCTCTATACGTTGAGCGAACAACGCAAAGTGGGGCTGGTCAAGGCGACACCCACAGGCCACGAATTGATCAGCCAGTTCGATCTCCCCGAAGGGGGCGGCGGCTCCACCTGGGCTCACCCAGTCGTCTGCGGCGGGAGGCTCTATGTCCGTCAAGGAGATCGCTTGTACGCCTACAACCTGCGAGCGAAATGAGAGGCAACCCCCGCGGCGCCCCCATTGGAGTTCCCGTGTCACGACCATCACCAATGCGCGTGTGCGGGGAGAGAGCCTTTTGCAGGCCGACACAGAGTTGGCGGTGAAACTTGGTCAGATGCTGGAAGAACCGTAAAATGATAAAAGGAGATGTGACCACAAGCACCCCCTCCCCTGTCGCTCGCCCGCCACAGGCACAACCAGTCTGGCCAGTCGCTCGCGTCGCCGTCCAGCTTGATCTTCCAGGCGGACTCCCGCATGGTCTCCAGGTAGTCCGGTCGCCCCTTATCCACCAGCAACTCAATGCTATCCTGCACCTGCTGGCTCTTCGACTCCAGCGCCCAGTTGGCGATGTTGTCGAACGCCTTGTCGAGCTGCTCCTTCGACAAGCCGGACTTCGGCGCAGCGAGGGTGAGGAGGCGGGCCAAGTCGGGGTACTCCTTGCGGAGGTCGCCGAAGACGGAGGCGGACAAACCGGTAGTCGCGTGGAGAAGCAGTTCGCCCGTCAGACATGCGAGCATCAGTAGCTTTGTCGTTCTCACCAGTCCTCACTGCTTCCTTTCCAGACTCGCATCCAGCCGCGTGTCCATCCTGCTCAGCCCACGCGTCGCCTTGAACCAGTACTTCTCGAACTCCTGTCGCAGGTTGTCCACGAACTTGATCTCGTCGTCCGCGGGCATCTCGCCACGGGTGACAAGGACGAAGGCGGCGCGAAAGTCCTTCTGCGAGTGCTGCCAGTCGGGGATGCGGGGACCTTCAACGGCGATGATGTCCTGGATGGTGACGTCTTTGCGCGTGCCGTGAAAACGCTGGCCGATCTTCAGGTCCGGCTCCTTCACGTCTGGGTTCATGACGACGAAGAACGGCGCGACCTTCTCTGGCGGCAGGAGACCCATGAGGTAGAGGTCGAGGTCACTCAGACCTTCCGTGGGTGAGGGGTGCAGTTCGAACTCCCCATCGCCCAAGTCGTAGACATCGCTCTCCTCACCAGCGTTGACCGGCCACCCCATCACTGAGCCTCGGCATGGCGTGAACCGACTCCAGTGGAGGTGGAGGCCGCTATCAGTGAGCAGGTTGGAGGGTACAACGGCAGGCCCCGGGTCAATATCGAACCGGACTCGCGCGGTCCATTGATGGACGCACTCATGGGCAATGCAGGGCAACGCCCATCCCGAGGGATCCTTCTGCCCCCTCCAGAGCTGTACATTCATCATTGCAGCCCACCGTTGCAGGCGGCCGAAGCTGCCGTAGGTACTTCGCCTATTCACCGGTTCACAGCCTATGCCATGAACTGTCCCTCTGACGAACGTGCTTCGGCACTTCGTCGTGCCAACCGCGGGGGCCCACTGCGGCATGGCGTAGAAAGGATAGTTGGTCAGGAACACAAGGAAATCAAAGGGTTCAGGATGCTTCGGCGTGTGACCACAAGCTCGAAGCAGTGCTCGAACAGCCATGTCCACATCGAAACCAGTCTTGCCGACTGCCCCGGGATGAATGTCTTGGCCCCGTTCGACCGGACGGGATATGCAGCCATCGTCCAGAAGAACACACAGATTCCCAACTTGGCGCATCGACGCAAGGGTTCCACGGGTCTCCCGAAGCTGATCCAGGACGCCAGTCGGCAACGTGGCGCTTGCAGTCAAATCGCCTGTTGTCGCATGATGGAGCATTTCCCGCGCACCTGCGAGTCCCGGGTCCACGGGCAACAGAAGGTCGAAGGTTTGCCGTATCTGGTCCGTTCGTCGCGGCCCCAGGAAGCGCAGACGGATTGCCTCTTTGCAGAACTGGTCTGTCACAGTGGAGGGCAGCACGACCTCCATGCATCGCGCCACTGCCGCGTTTGCTCCGGGCAGACTGACAGGCTTCTCGTGTCCGGGGACAAGCCAACAGGGTTTCCTGCTGCTATCGAAGGTCACATAGAGGTCATATTCATCAGTTCCGGCGCAGTCCATCTGCACCCAGTAGGCCCAACTGCCAGGCGGAAAGCCGGACTGAGGCACATCTATCGCAATCCCCAGCCGCTCCCCATCGAAGAGAGCTCGGAACGCTGTCACGTCCGTGTCCTGCGTCGGCTCTCCGCTGTCGGTCGCGCGCCACAGGCATGACCACTCCGGCCATTCGCTCGCGTCGCCGTCTACCTTGATCTTCCGCGCCGCCTCGCGCATGGCTTCGAAGTAGTCAAGTCTCCCCTTGTCCACCAGCAGCTCAATGCTGTCCCGAACCTGTTGGCTCTTCGACTCCAGCGCCCACTTGGCGATGTTGTCGAACGCCTTGTCGAGCTGCTCCTTCGACAAGCCGGACTTCGGCGCAGCGAGGGTGAGGAGGCGGGCGAAGTCGGGGTACTCCTTGCGAAGGTCGTCGAAAGAGGAGGCAGACCAGCAGGCTGGCAGACACAGGAGGAGAAGAATCCCCATCAAGAGAGCGGCAGATTGCTTTGGAGAGTCCCATCGCGATCTACCTTCCTGGATTCGTGTCATGGTCTCCTCCCTGCCACAGGTCCCTTGAGCGTGGAGCCGCAGGTCACTTCACACCTTGCGTGTCAATCGTAGGTCCCCAGTTCCTTGGCCACTTGGAGAATGCGCCGGTAGTTGTCGAGGCTCACGCTGTCCGGGATGGAGTGGTCTTCATGGAAGACATAACCCCCGTTCTCTTTGAGGACCGGGAGTAGACGGCGGATCTCCGCTTCGATC
>JACQGJ010000305.1 GCA_016199605.1 Armatimonadota bacterium
GCGGTTACCGACTCGTGGGCCTCGATGCGACCGAACCGCGCGTTCTTGTAGCCGAGGTATCCGAAGCAGACTACGAGCAGCCATTTGAGCGCCGTCTGCCGTGCCTGATATTTCTCGGCGTCCTCCGCGTTGGTTGCCGCTTTCTTCATCCGCTTGTATTGGGCGCGCTTGTCGAGCAGCGGACGCAACGTCTTCGGGACCAGTCCTTCACGTCGCGTGCAGGCCGTGTAGCCGATTTCCGGCAGGCGATTATGCGGGCAGCAGGAACAACCGACCGTCTCTGGCGAAATGTTGTAGGACACCATCAGCGCGGGATACATGGAGGCAAAGTCGATCTCGCCGACGTTCTCGTGGAATCCGACGACCGGTTGATAGACCAACCCTCCCTTGTCCGTGTTGATCAGTTCCACCGCCGACTTGAAGGCCTCCGGCTCGCGCTTGCGCCAGGGGATCAGCACCTTGTCCTCGTGGGCGACATTGAGCTGCATCGAGGTGATGCCGGTGCCGACGCTCACACTGGAAAGCTCCTGCACTGGCAGCTTGGTGATTCGCGCGGTCTCGAAGAGCCCCTCCCACTGGCACTCGTGCCAGAGGAAGCAGTTGCGGGAGTCGATGTGCCAGCGACCGAAGAACTGCTGCGCCGCGGGTTTGTAGATGATTTTGCCGTAGGAGAAATAGCTGCTGTCCCGCCGCACCTTCTGGAACATGGGGGCGTCTCTGTGGAAGGCAATCTCCTGGCGGGTCAGATGCGCCAGTCGCAGCAGTTGCGGGACGATAAACGAATCGCCCCACTGGGTCAGGACGATGTCCGGGTCGTATTCCCGCAACACCTGATCCAGCCTTTCGACCAGTTCCGCATTCGATTGCGGTTCCAGCACGCGGATTTCTCCATCGATGACCATCTCCAACTGCTGCCGCCGTGCCCGCGTGTGCTTAGGATTGATCGGAAGGTCTTCGAAGTTCAGAGACAGGATGCGAAAATCGGGAAGGGCGTAATCAACATCCCAGGGTGAATCGAGCGCCTGTATCTCATGCAGTCGTTGCGTCTCGGGATCAAAGGAGAACTCGCAAAACGCCAGTGGGAAAAGTCGACGCTCGAAGAAATACATCTGTGGCAGGGAGAGGTCGCAGTTGAAGACCTGCACCTGCCAATCCAAAGTGCGTGTCAGGCGTCCAACGATTTTTGGAAACAGCAGCGGGTCGTGCACCGACACCTGCAGCACCTTCTGCCAGCTACCCGAGAAGAGTTCCATACGCTCAGTCGGCTCGACGGAGATCGGCACGCCCAGGTTTTGCAGTTGGCTGACCGTCGCTTGCAGTTTGTCCGTGGGCCCCTGCAGGAAAAAAGCCGGACAGAAATCGTCAATCAGCCTCAGTCGCCGCCCGTCCTCCGCGATCATCCAAACAACCCAGCCGTCTGGGGCGGGGTAACAATCGAATAGCCAGCCGTGAAGGGTGTGGGTGGACATGAGGGTTGTAAAGAATCCAGTGGTATTGACTTGTATTCCTCAGTACTCTACAATCACGCTGTAAGTGAGGTTGTCCATGTTTGCGGTGTTGGAGCAGAAACGACAATATATCGAATCCGCAACCGTTGCCTTACAGGAAGAGTTAAGCAACTCCATTCAACTCTCCTTGCTGGCGGTTGAAGTCAAAAGCTTGGTCGATGATTGCGTCAGGCTCATCGACGATGCTTACGCGCTTGATTTCGAGATGCACGAACATGCTATCGATTTCTCTTCTGAAGAATGGGAACGGCAGTATCGTCCTTTGGACAGCCTCTTCCAGGAACTCCCCGCTATCGCTCGTCGTGTCATCAGCCTCGCAGAAAAAATCGCGCGTACTGGCGAGAGCGTCGAATTCACTAACCTCCACGCGAAACTTGTCCAAGTTGAGAAGGACTTGAACTGGCCCGACGACTACGGCGCCACCGCAAAATACCGCGCTTTAGCTGAAGAAGTCCATCGCGACTACCTTGCCGGGAACGTTATCGAGGGCGGCTGGGAGTGACCCTCCTTCCAATGCGCTCCATCAAAACGGCTCAGTTCCATCGTCGCTTCCAGCGTCTTCCTCCCGCAATGCAACGCCGTGCCCGTGAAAAATACAAGCTTTTTCAAAGCGACCCGCATCACTCATCCTTTGCTGTAAAGGTCGTCCGCGCCACCGAGTCATGGGAACAACCACATTGGGAGTATCGAATCAGCAAAGGCTATCGCGCCACGTGCTACATCGACGGTCATACCTATGTCTGGGTGTTCATCGGAAACCATGATGAGTTTGAGGAGTTCTATCGGTAACCGTCTTTGCTCTGACTGCGGTTCGATTTTCTCTCGCACGTATAACTCTCGCATGATGCCCCCCCAGAAAACATTATCCGGGAGACGGGAGATAACCTGCAGGGCAGCTTCTTTCACATCATTCACCGTAATGCACATCCTTCTCGTGATGTGACCTTTCCTTCAACTCCCTGATCTGCTTCTGCTGCTCGATCAGCATTGATACCAGCATCGTCTCAAAAGGCACGACGCGGGAGGCGTAGGCGGCGGTGGCGGCGTGGAATTTGGCGGCGGTCAGCAATTCGTCCAGCGCCTCCTGGTCCTCCTTGCGTAGCGCCCGGCGAAACTTCGCCCAACTATCAATCTCCTGCAAAACCAGTTGGGTAAAAGGTGCAATTGTTCTTCCCATGATGATCCCCTTCCTCTAACCAACACTCTGCCATCGCTTTCTGGGCTGCATGGCTGGGTCAAACTGAATCTGCCAGTCCTCGATAATACCGGCTGGCTTTTCCAGATGAACGTTCACGACATAAGAGCTCTGGTCAGCCTTGCAGTCTACATAGCGCCGGATCCCGTGTTCTTCTCGGAAGGGAACCTCCACCCGCAACACCCGCTCAGCGCAGACTTTCGTCCACTGCAAAAAAAGTTGGCGTTGGGGAAGGAGCCGTGGTTCTCCGGGGAGGAGAATCATCACCTCGTAGCCACGTTTCGCCAATCCCAGCAACCTTCCCAGCGTCGGACGCAGGAGCCGTTGCGCCTCCCACATCGGCACCTGCTCATCGTAGAAAGTCGTCAGAAGTCCGAGCACCAGGATCACCCGGCTGTGAGTCTTCCGGATCGCTGGAATGAGCCGATCGACGATCAGCGCCTGCAACTGGTGGCAGGTGAACGCCCGGGAGACGAACAGGTTGTGCAAGATTGTATCCGGTAACAATCCGACCCGTCGCGCCGCGTCGCCAAAAACAAACGGATCGAAACTGTTCTCACCATCCACCACGATCAATTTTGGATTTTGGATTTTAGATTGCGGATTGCGGATTTGTCCTCCGCACAGCCATTCCGCCGCGATGTAGAACCCTACTTCCCGCGCCGCGGGATGACCGTAGATGAGGTGGAGACCGGTGAAGGGCGAGTGACGGGTGACGGGTGATGAGTGCCCGCTGCTGACTGCCGACGGAGAACGGTCGAGGGCTAACAGATCATCGACGATTGTCCCTCTTTCACCCGCGACCCGCCACTCGTCACTCGACACTCTCATCACTGCACCTTCCTCAACAGGCTGATGACTTTGCCGAGGAGGATCACCGAGGCCTGTTTGGGTGAAATGTAAATCGGTTCCATCGCCGCGTTTTCGGGTTGCAGGCGGAGACGGCGGCCTTCTCGATAGAACCGTTTGACGGTGGCCTCCTCTCCCACCAGCGCCACCACGATATCCCCGTTATCCGCGGTCTGCTGTTGACGAACAACCACGAAATCCCCGTCGAAAATGCCGGCTTCGATCATGCTGTCGCCTTTCACCTTGAGCACAAAGCAGTCCTCCTCGCGAGCGAAGATCGGATCGACGACCATCGAACCCTCCAGATTTCCCTCCGCCAGAACCGGCGTGCCGGCGGCAACCTGGCCGACCAATGGAAGGGTGAGGGAGGACTGCCTCCTGCCTTCTGCCGACTGCCCACTGGTCACTGCCAGCCGAATCCCTCGCGCGTGGGGCCGCCGTTGGAGATAGCCTTTCTTCTCCAGCGCCTGCAAATGATCCGTCACGCCGCGAAGGCTGGAAATCTTCAACGCCTCGCCCAACTCGCGAATCGATGGTGGCACACCGTGTTCCTGAATCTTCTTCTGCAAATGCTCCAGCACTTGCTGCTGGCGGTGGGTGAGAGGCTGCATGGTCCGCTCCTGTCAAGAACTCGTCCAACAACAACTCCGGGATTTGGCGCAGTGTTATTGTTGGACGAGTTCTAAGGCTGCCGACAAGATACCAGACGTTTGTCTGGTAGTCAAGAACTTTTTTTGCGAAGAGACCTATGCTCGTGAAGGCCCGGAATCCCCACCTTTTCGTTGCAAGGGTTGAGCGAGCTGCGTCGAGATTTGTTGCACCGCAGCTTGCCGGAGGAGATTGGTTGTGCTATTTTGGGGTCGCAGTGCTCCTTCCCCGGGGGGCTGGTCGGGGCCTGCCAAAATCACCCTCTGCAAGGAGACTCTATGCCGCTTTCACCTCGCGAAAACTACCTGCGCAACGCAACCATGACCGGTCCGGAATGGATCCCCTCCAATGTGGTGATTTCGGGCGCCTCGTGGAATCAACTTCGTGAAGAAGCCGAGGAGGTGCTGCTCCGACACCCCGTGTTGTTCCCCGGATTCCAGAAGGGACAACGACCCTTCGGAGAATACTCCATAAGTCGTGAAGACGAGTATCGCTTTACCGACAACTGGGGATGCGTCTGGCGCTGCGAGATCGAGGGACTGGAAGGAATCGTCGATGGTCATCCCCTGGCTGACTGGTCTGCGCTCGAAGCCTACCTTCCTCCCGATCCCCTGCTCGTTGGCGACCGGGGCCCCGTTGATTGGGAGAGCAGTCGGCGCCACGTTGCGGTGGCGAAGGAACACGGGCACCTGACTTCGGGCGGTACCGCGCATGGATTCATGTTCATGCGGATGTACTACTTGCGGGGTTTCGAGGACCTGATGCTTGACTTTGCCACCGAGCCGCCAGAACTGCAGAAACTCATCGACCTGATCTGCCTCCACACCCGCACGATCGTAGACCAATGGCTGTCGATGGGAGTTGACGTGGTGGAGTTCGCTGAAGACCTCGGGACGCAAACCGCTTCGGTCCTCAGTCCCTCCACCTTCCACAAGTGGATTACGCCGGCGTACAAATCGCTGATGCAGCCGTGCAAGCAAGCGGGCGCTCTCGTGGCGCTACACAGCGATGGCCATGTCATGGAACTGATGGACGAATTCCTCGAGGCAGGAGTGGACATCATCAACCCCCAGGACCTGTGCAACGGCATCGACGACCTGGCGCGGGAGGTCAAAGGCCGGATGTGTCTCCGTCTCGACATCGACCGACAGTTCGTCGTCCCTTACGGGACCCGTAAGGAGATCAGGGACCTCATCGAAGAAGAGGTGCGCAAGCTCGGTTCTCCGCAAGGGGGTCTGGAGTTCATCTGTGGAGTCTACCCGCCGACCCCTGCGGAGAACGTGGACGCCCTCTGCTCCGCTCTGGAGGAGTTTCGGACCTACTGGTGGCAAAGGTAACGCGATTCCCCTTTGTTTCCTTGCGTCGCGATGATATAATCCGTGGCGGCAATCGAGAATCCCAACGATCACCAGGGAGGTCGTTGGTCACAACCGGCTTTTCATCTCCATGCCGAGCACAAAACCCAGTCCATTCAGGAGACTTTTACCGTGAGCACAATCCAGACGATTTCCACTGAGGATCTGAAGATTCTCCAAAAGATCGACACCCCGACCGTCTGCAACGTCATCGAGTTGTTCGATATCCGTCCCCGTAATACCGGTTACATGGGGGCACGCATCACAGCAGGTTTCCCGGAGATGCCGCCGATGGTTGGGTACGCGACCACCGCGACTTTCCGGTCTGCCGCGCCGGCGCTGGAAGGCGGCGACTACGCGGGTATGGAGGGCCAACTGACGGCCTTCGAGACGATTCCCGAGCCGCGCGTAGTTGTCTTTCAAGACCTGGATGATCCTCCAGCGGCGGCGACCTTCGGGGAAGTGATGTGTACGACCTACAAGACTTTTGGTTGCGTGGGTCTTATCACCAGCGGAGCGGGACGAGACCTCGACCAGGTTCGGGCGATTGGTTTCCCGGTGTTTACCGGCGGCACGATTTGCGCCCACGGCTACTGCCACATTCTTCAGGCGAATATCCCCGTCCACGTGGGGGGAATCACAATCTACCCCGGCGACCTGCTGCACGGCGACTGCAACGGCGTGACGACGATTCCCAATTCCATCGCCAGCGCGGTGGCGAGGCTTTGCGAAGAGTTCATCGAAGCGGAAGGAATCGTGCTCTCTCACCTGAAAACGGGAAGCCGCGATGTCCAGGCGTTTGCTGAGGCCCGCGCGGCGTGTTTGAGCAAACTCGACGAGTTGCGTACACGAGCGCTGGCCCGGGACCCTCGCGACTGGCCCTGCACCAAGCCTGAACGTCACCAGACATGAGAAGGAGCTGGAATCAGCATGACAACCACACAAGAGCTTTTGGAGACACATCGGCTGCCGGAACAAATGCCCAAGGTTATCCTGGGCCGCAGCGGTCTGGAGGTCTCGGTCCTCGGGTGGGGCGCTCCGGGCACGGGCGGAGACCCGTCCTCGGGTGCAAGCTCTGACGTGAACCAGATGGAAGCCATCTGGCAGATCCTCTCACGCCGTGGGGGGAATTTCCTTGATACTGCGCCCTCGTATGGCCCCTCCGAGGCCCATATCGGCCAGCATCTGTGTCACCACCGTGGAGAGTTCCTCCTCGCGACAAAGACTCACCCGGTCGATGCCGACAAGACGCTCCGGGATCTTGAGCATAGTCTGGAACTGATGAAAACTGACGCTATCGACCTGTTCTACGCGCCGCACGGCTGCTGGGACGAGGAGCGGCTGAGCAATTGCTTCAAAAAGGGCGGCGTCATCGAAGGTGGGCTGAAGGCAGTCGAAAGGGGCCTGGCGCGGCACCTGGCGTTCAGCTTCGACTACTTCCAGGGACTGGACATCAAGCGGCTGCGCGAGCTGATCGATACCGACGTCTTCGAGGTCGTCCAATTGCCTTACTGCCTCGTCAACGTCGAACCCGTGGACGAAGAGATTCTCCCCTATGCCCGCGAGAAGGGGATGGGCATCATCGCCAATTTCCCCACGATCAGCGGTCTGACCGCGAGGGAATGGGGCGTCTTCTACGGAGACTTCGAGGGGATCGTCGATACTCCCGGTCAGGCCTCCTTGCTGTCGATCCTCTGCCATCCCGACATTCACTGTGTGCTGACCAAGCTCAGCAGCACGGCTCGCGCCGAAGAGAACTGCTTCGCCGGGCGGCGCTTTGCGGCGATGACAACGGAAGAGAAGCAGGAGATCCGGCGACGTGTCACAGCGAAGGGCAGCGTTCGATTCCTCCAACGCGACACCTGTCCCAAATCTCCGCCGGAGCTATCCTTTCGCCGGAGCATGATTTACTTCGACCTGTTCACTCGTTTTGGCTTTGCCGGTGCGAGACCCGTGGTCGAGCAATTTCTGCAGCAACTGGAACGTTACCCTGACTTTCAGTGGGACGAAACCGCAAGCGAAGCTATCCAGCAGGTCAAACGGACTTGTCCGGTGATGATCACGTAAGAACTCGTCCAACAATAACACGGCGCCCGATGCAAAGCAGCGTAGAGAAATCACCACCAGACTTCTCGTGAAAACGTTGAGTTGTTCTTGGACGAGTTCTAAGTTATCCTGACCTTCGGGAAGACACCTCATGGTCAAA
>JACQGJ010000306.1 GCA_016199605.1 Armatimonadota bacterium
CCCATATTGGGTGAGACAGAATCCCGCAATTACCCGATCACTCACACCAAGGATACCAGAATCAAGGCCGAGGTTGATGCTTGGCTACCGAAAGCTCCAATGGGGGGCTATATCAAGATCGTTGCTGACTCCATCCCAGCTTACAATGAGACCTTTCACTTCGAGTCATCTAATATGATAGAGAACGGTTATTGCACGTTCAAACCAGTTGAATCTCTACCGACTCCAAGCGAGTTGAAGAAACTGAGTTCGACCATTCGATGGGCAGTTGACCGCTATGATGCTTCAGGCAACAAGGTGGACACGTGCTCCATGGGGGATAGCGGGCCGCACACGGTTTACGTTACTTTCGCGAGACCGGACGTGAACGCCGGTGTTGATAGTTGCACATCGAGCTGTAATCCAATGACCGTAAAGCGAATTTCAGCAGCGGTTGAAGCAGCCGGAAACAATAGTGAGATAGTATCTTGTGCCGAATCCATACAAACTTGGCTGTCCCCTCGCGCCCCGGGTCTCTTGGTGGCGATACCAATGTCAAATGATTGGAACTTGCTTTCTGGTGAATACCACGGAGAATGTGCGGAGTGGGCGATCCTCATGTACCGGATGCTTCACATACTCGGTTTTAGCAAAGATAGCAGTGGATCGGAAACCAACGATGTAGTGCTTGTCGTGCCCAGCGCTCACACAGAGGATTGGTCGGGGGGCACCGCTGATTGTGTGGCTAATGGCCACAACCCGATTTCAACCAGAAGATTCGTTATGACCATATCTGTAATTATGAAGATCATCACGCTCATGTGTTAATGCAGCGACATAGAATGGCTCCTAACAACGAAGGGGAGAATGTTTGTCGCGTAAAACGACCAGCAGATGGCAAGTATAATTACTACGCCGTCTACGATGATCCAGATGATAGGCATGCAAAGCCAACGCCGCAGCTTGGAGCCAGTCCTGCGTTGGGTCCGTTGTCCAAAGGCACCCACATTTAGTGTATATATCCATTGTCTGATAGGGATCCGGCAGTAGTTTCCGCAAGCGATAGAGAGATGATTCGTTCGCCTTTCGCCTTGTGACCGCATACGACTCTGGAGTCTTCGTTATCCAATAACTGGCGCTGTGCTCTGTGAATTGGTTTTGAAGCCAGAACTGCCAATATTGAACCCACTCTTGTGGTGTAGCTTTCCGCGCCAGGTCCTGCTGCAGCAGGCGCGTCTGGTAGACGTCCACTTGCACAATCTCCGAGTAAGCCACGCGGTCTTTGGCGATGGACTCCAAACGTCGGGCGGCAGCTTTTGCGTCCTCCGAACTCAGATTTCCGATCAGCGACCAGAGAGTAGACCGTCCCATGCTGGTCACTGCTTTCCCGACGAGGAAGGAAATCAACGGGCCTCCATGGGACAGGTCTTTGCCAAAGTGAAGAAGGTCCATGTAGGAATTCGCGGCACGCGCCCACTCCTTCTTCTCCGTCAACGTCTGACCTTCGAGGTTCTTGAGGCGGGCCAATATCCGAAGCTTTTCGTTACATTGGAAGGTTTGACTCCCGTAGGATTTCTCCAATGGATGAAGACACTCAAAAGACATTGCCTGGCGCATCAGGTTGAGCGCCTTCGCATTCTTCTTAAGCAACGCCTCTTTCCTCGCCAAGCTGTATCTGGCTTTGGGATCTATGGCTTCTCCGATACTGTCGGTACCCACCTTAGCTTCCCCCGCCTTCACGTAATAATCGAACGCGTTCGGTTGCGGCGTCTTCGGGCGGATGTATGGTGGAATCTGGTTCCGAAGGACCGAGTGAATCCCCGTCGCCACGAAGCAGACGAGAATACTCAGACATCCCGCCCCGAGGACGAGACGTTTGCTCCAGGCATGGTTTGATGCAGTCGGGTCAGTCATGTCGCTCGTTCTTTCTGTCACACAACCCGAACGGCACGCCAAGTCCTGACTACGCCAACTTCGTGCGCGACTTCGTCGCTATTCTCCCACCTGATAGCGGACGTGAGTTTGCGACGCAAGTTGGCGAACGATGTCAGCGTGCCATCGGGTGTTGGGAGGATAGCATATCGCGGCGTGGCGTCAATAGGATTTTGTCGCGACTCCGCCTTGCGGGATTCCTCGAGAGTGGATAGAATGCGGATGGCATTGGATCACGGGAAGCGACGGAGGGGAGGAAATGTCCGAGGCAAGAGTTTTCATCGAGGAAATCGACGACCCCGAACTGGCATCGAAGTTGAAGGTGCAGGACGAGAGATTCTCACAGAATCTGGCAGTGTTCCAGAAACACTCTCGCGAGCTGTTCGCCCAGCACCGTGGCAAAGTCATCATGGTGGCCGGCCGGGAACTACGCGTGTTCGACACTGCGGACACTGCCTGGTCGTGGGCGAGGAAAGTCCATCCCGATGACGATGGAGCCTTGATACACCGGACACCCCGGGAGAAAGGCTGGCGGGTCTATGCAGATCGTCGGTGAGTGGTATCTGTTTGACGATGGCACCGTTCGTCCCGTGGTTCGCGCCCGAGTTGCGTCTCCCGCGGAAAGTAGCATTGAGATACCGCTGTTGATAGATACGGCGGCTGACTGCACGGTATTGAGTGCCGACCTCTTGCCGGCGTTGAGGTCGATGATGGTGTCCCGATCACCTGAGGTTACGCTATCCGGCATTGGTGGTGGAGCTGATTACCTGCTGCTAAAGACGCCGCTCATATTCACGCGAGACGACGGCCAGCCCGTGCAGGTCCGTGGCCAGTTTGCCATCTTCACCGAACCGGCAAGCAGCGACCTGTCCGCTGTTGGCCGCGACGTCCTGGACAACTTCGTAGTCATCATAGATCGTCCGGGCGGATGGGTCTTGCTTCTGGCGCCCAGACATCGGTATCGGGTGGAGGTTGGGTAATTCTCGGCAATCGTTCCTTGACCCTACTGATCGCATTCCTTTGGCTGGTTCTGCTTCCGCCGACATTCGCTTCAGGTGGTTCCGCTGCTGACAAGGTCAAACTCCACATGGAGTTCTACGATCCCAACGGCCGCTGGGATATTCCTCGTGTCGTCTTCGCCGTTCAGAAACAACACCCCGAACTTGTCGTCGAGCCTTTCGCTGGCATGAACATCCCCGGTCTCGGTTGGGAGTCCATGAAGGCGATGGCGATGGCGGGTCGGACGGGACCCGACATCATGAATGTCTGGATCCACCAGATCAGCACCTACACCGACCAGAAGCTCCTCCTGCCCCTCAACGAATTCATTGGCAACGACACCAACGGCAACGGGTTCATTGACGACAGTGAGGCGAAGTGGGATTACTGGAAGAAGATCCCGCCGCTGTTGCGTGCCATGGCGACGCGGGATGGCAAGGTCTACGTCATCCCCGCTCGCTACCGCGGCTACAATGCGCTGCTGATTCGCCGCGACCTGCTGCGCCAGGCCGGCATCGACCCCGACGTCGTGCCGAAGTCGTGGGACGAGTTCTTCTACGACATGCAGAAGTTGACCGACCCTAACAAGAAGGTGTTCGGCGCCAAGTTCCATCATGGTCGGCACGGGATGGCGGTTCACGTCATGCCGTACTATTGGTATTCCTGGGTCTGGGCGGCTGGCGGCGAATTGGTGATGCAGGGGAAGAGGAACCCGAAGACCGGCAAGACCCACTGGTGGCCGCAGGAAGCGTATCAGTTCCTTGACCCCGAAACCGGAGGAGACCTTCACTTGCAGCCGACGAACTGGAAGGCGACGTTTGCCGATGATGCGGGGATGAAAGCGATGCACTTCTACTGGAAGCTTGCCTGGCAACCGTGGATCAAAGACCCGGAGACCGGGGAACCGATCAACCTGACTCCCGAGCAGGTGAAAGCCGGACGCGTGACGCTGGCGGAGGGACGCACCGTCCCCTTCCAGAAGAGGGACGTGGTCGAAGGGGTCGCTCGCATCGACAACGGACAGGAGCCGGTGAGTCGGCTGGAGATGTTTGAGAAGGGCGAGGTCGCCGTTATCCCGTGGGCTTTCGGCGAACCCAACGTTGGCGATGCCGCCTCCGGATTTCGCATCAAGCCGCAGGACCTCGGCTTCTGGCCGACGCCGGCAATGGATGAGAACCACAAGCCTTTCGTGGACGCGGTGGTCATGTGGGAGGGCTTCAGCACGCAGCTTGCCGGAGAGCGGAATCTACATAAGCGTGAGTTGGCCTGGGACATCATCTCCACGCTTGGCAGCGAGGTCGGCCAGAACATGCAGACTCGCTACCTGGTCGAGCAGGGACTCGCCAAGTACCTGATGCCCGAGCGATTGAAGATGGCAGGCATGGATGAATACATCGGCGAGATTCCTGCCAACTGGAAGCACGACTGGTCGGCATCGGTAAAGAACTGGCGATGCGAGCCTTGCTGCCCTGGCTGGGATTCGGTCTCGATGCTTCTCCTCACAAATGACGTCACGCGGTTCCTGTTCACAAAGAAGGACTTCGACTACCGCACCGCTCTGAAGAAGGCGGAACGCCAGGCAAACACAACCGTGCTCGGGAAGCGTCCCGAGTCGGAGATGCAACACTATCGTCGCATTGCCTTCATCACGCTCGCCCTCGTGCTTGTCGTTGTCATCGCCCTCGGTTGGTGGCTGGGAACACTCATCAAACAGAAGGCGGTGGAAGCGACCGGTGGAGTGAAGCAGAATGTGCGGGCTTGGTGGGTCCCGTGGCTGCTGATGGCGCCCGCGCTGCTGTCCATCGCGCTGTGGGCCTACTACCCGTTGCTTCGCGGAACCCTCATCGCTTTTCAGGACTACAAACTCACCGGCGACTACCACTGGGTCGGACTCGACAACTTCATCAAGGTGATGCTCGATCCCAAGTTCTATATCTACCTGAAGAAGACGATCAAGTTCTCGGCAATGTCCATGTCGCTCACTTTCTTCGCTCCCATCATCCTTGCCCTGCTGCTCGCGGAGATTCCCAGACTGAAGGTCTTCTATCGCACGCTCTACTTCCTTCCGCAGATTTCGAGCAGCATCGTCATCATGTTGTTGTGGCGGCAGATGTATTCCCCGACGCCGACCGGGCTGTTCAACCAACTCGGAGCGAAGATGAACGACCTCCCGCATCCGGCGGCCGTCGCACTCAAGCTCCTCTGCGCTGCTCTCATTCTTGCGGCGCTGGTAGGTCCCTGGCTCATCTTTCTGAACCGTGACGCTGCAAGGCCGCTGAGTCGCTGTCTCCTCGCAGCGGTGGGCGTCGGGGCATTGTATCTCTTCCTGCATTCCCTCGGACCCGCACACGATCGCAGCCTCGCGAAGGGATTAGAGGCGTGGCTCAAGTGGCTCGGGCAGTCGTTCCACTTCCAGAAACAGGACTGGTTGGGTGATCCCAAGTTGGCGATGGCAGCGGTCATCCTGCCGGGGCTGTGGGCGGGAGCGGGGATCGGCAGTCTCATCTACCTCGCTGCGCTGAAAGGAGTGGACGACGAGCTTTACGAAGCCGCCGACCTCGACGGCGCGCACCTGCCCCACAAAGTCCGGTTCATCACTCTGCCGACCATCCTGCCGCTCATCACCATCAACTTCGTCGGCGCTTTCATAGGTACGTTCCAGAGCATGGGCAACATCTTCGTCATGACCGGCGGCGGCCCCGGCGACGAGACGATGGTCCTCAGCCTTGCCATCTGGTATCAAGCCTTCGCCTTCCTCAACTTCAGCACTGCCACGGCGATGGCGTGGGTGTTGGGGCTGATGCTTATCGGGTTCACCGCGTTTCAGTTGCGGATGTTGCAGAGGGTGGAGTTTCGGAGGACGGTGACGGAGTGATACAATTGAGCGTGCAATGGGAACGACTATGATGCTACAATGACTGGCCGGAAAGGAGGAGCCCTCCATGTCTCACACCGTTACCATGAAGCTGCCAGACTATGTTTACGACAACTACCGTCACAAAGCCAACACAACCAAGAAGCCGGTGAAGCGGGTCATCGAGGAGGTCGTTTGCGAGGGAAAGCCGTCTCCACCATCGGTGGGCGACGCACCTGAATACCTCCGCGCGGACTTGAAGGCACTGGAGCAGATGAGCAATGAAGAACTCCGTCGGATTGCCGAGAGCCACCCGGAGGTCGCCAAGCAACGAAGGTTAGGCCGGTTGCAGGAGAAGAATCAGGCTGGGGCGGTCACGGAGAGAGAACGTCAGCAGTTGGATGATCTTCTCCAGGAGGGGCAGCGACTGATGGTCATCAAGGCTCACGCCTGGGTGCTGTTGCAGTGGCGTGGGGAGCCTATTCCCACTTATGAGGAGTTGCAGAAGCGAAATGTGCGGGAGTTTGCATGAGTTCCCATCGCATCTCTCCGCAACTGCGTCGCCGCCTCCTTCATGACGCTCGCTTCAGGTGCGGGTATTGCCTAACGAGCCTTCAGATCGTTGGGTTCGCACTGGAAGTGGACCACATCATACCCGAAGGCGCCGGCGGCGAGTCTTCGGAAGAAAACCTGTGGATAGCATGTGCTTCGTGCAATCGACACAAAGGCAGCCGGACGCACGCAAACGACCCGCTGACCGGTCATTCCTCCGCTCTCTTCAACCCGCGCCAGCAAACTTGGTCCGACCATTTTCAGTGGAGCGAGGAAGGAACGCGGATCATGGGTATTACTCCTTGCGGGCGTGCAACCACCCACGCGCTGAACATGAACAATCCGGAAGTCGTCGCTGCACGGTCTCGTTGGGTGAGGGCAGGTTGGCACCCGCCGGAAGACTCAGCTCTGCCAGAGATCGGGGTGCGCCAGAATGATGACGTCGGTCCCAAGAAATCTCCAGGCGCCCTATTACGGCATTGATGTACCTCGCGGTCACGTTCGATGGCGTGGGTGCTGGGTCTCATGCTCATCGGATTCACGGCGTTTCAGTTGCGGATATTGCCGAAGGTGGAGTTCAGAAGGACGGTGACGGAATGAGACCCCGAGTGTTTCAATGGCAGGGATTGCCATGATAAAATGGGGGTCACCGAAAGGAGGGTGCTCTTATGTCGCACACGGTTACCATGAGATTACCTGATTACGTCTACGAGAACTACCGGCACAAAGCCCACACCACCAATAAGCCGGTGAAGCGGGTCTTCGAGGAGGTCCTCTGTGAGGGGCAACCTCCGGCGCCGGCAGTAGACGATGCTCCAGAATATCTTCGCGCCGACTTGAAGGCGTTGGAGCAGTTGAGCAATGAAGAGCTTCGCCGACTTGCGGAGAGTCACATGGAGCCTGCCAAGCAACGAAAACTGGATAGGCTGACTGAAAAACGTGACAACAGAAGCCTGACGGAGCCGGACCGGGCTACGCTTGACCTGCTTCAGGATGAAGGGCAGCGATTGACGGTCCTAAAAGCGCATGCCTGGGTACTTCTGAAATGGCGAGGAGAGCCTGTCCCGAGCTACGACGACATGAGACTCCGCAGCCGGAGCTTGTTCCGGTGAGCGCGTCCAGAATATCCAGCGCCCTGCGGAACCGTATCGCTTTCCTGGCGAGGCACCGTTGTGGCTATTGCCTCACCTCAGCGGACGTGGCAGGCCCCGTGCTCACGATTGACCACATCATTCCACGATGCAAAGGGGGCCTACCGAGGACGGCAACCTATGGCTTGCATGCCGGCCGTGCAACGAATCCAAGTATGATCGGACCCACGGGCGGGATCCCGTGTCAAGGCGTAACGTTCGTCTATTCAACCCTCGGGAGCAAGTTTGGGCCGACCATTTCAGTTGGACTGAGGAGGGAACTCGCGTGCTTGGGCTAACGCCGTGTGGGCGCGCAACCGTAGAAGCACTGAACCTCAACGATCCCAGAATCATGGTCGCCCGCGCCCGTTGGGTCGAGGCAGGCTGGCATCCACCGGAAGATTGAGGGAGCGCTGGCCCATCCTTCGAAGGCACAGAGCAGTCGCCGCCGGGGAAGTGATACAGTTGGAACATTATGTCGCAGGCGCCAAGTCCCCAAGGAACTAACAACCAGTGCCTCTCCTCCCCACTGTCGGTTACAAAACCCTCTCCTGAGCGCCGTCTGGGCGCTCCCTGGCGAAAAAGAGGTAAGTTCCGCTCGGGGCAGTTAGCCTCCCATTGCGCGTTGTCCCATTTTCGTATAAGCTAACGGGCGGTGAGGAAAACGATGAGTAAAACGATCGCTGTGGAACAACTCCCTCGGAAGGTGGAAAGGCTGCTGCAGGAGGCGTGGGAGGGAGAGGACCGCGTCCTTTTGGAGCGCAACGGAGAGCCTGTCGCAGCCGTCGTGCCGATGGAGGACTACTGGCGGCTGTATCCGAAGGCAGACCGCGGCAAGCGGAAGGTAGGAGGCAGGAGGCAAGACTCAGCATCCCCGCTGGAACCAGCGTCGTCGCTTGCATACGAGCTCCCCTCCGACCTGCTCGCGGAGTACCATCGTCTGCTGGACCAGAAGCTTGGCGAAGGCTTGACGCCCGACGAGGAAGCCGAGTTGGAACGCGTGGGTAGGGAACTGGATGAAGCGGATATGGCGACACCTCTGGGACAATACATCGATGCCAAAGCCCGGGCTGAACACAAGCGACGCATGTCCCTTCTGGATGAGCTGATTGACAAACTGAAGAGGATACAGGCTTCCGAATGACGCGAACGGCGCCCCTGCCCCGTATTGTCCGCAAGGAAAAGCCGCCAAAAATGAGAGGCCGAGACGGGTATCGGAAAGCCCGCGAACATCTGCGGCGTGATTTCGCCTATCGCTGCGCTTACTGCATGATACACGAAAGTGAAGCTGGCGGAGAGGAAGCCTTCTGGATTGATCACTTCCGACCGCGCAGCAAAGGTGGAAGCGCCAACGACTACACCAATCTCTATTGGGCTTGTATACTGTGCAACCACATCAAAGGAGATTCCTGGCCCACGCCATCGGAAGCGCGTCACGGCCGGCGGTTCGCCAACCCTTGTCATGAGCAGGACTATGGGTTTCATTTCGCAGAAAACGCAAAAAGTGAACTCGAGGCACTGACCCGTTGCGGCGAGTATCACGTGGGTACGCTGCGTCTCAACCGCAGCTTACTGGTCGCTCGTCGGCGTGAACGCAACGAATACAGATCGCGGCTGGCTGAGGCAAGCAACCTGATCGAGCGACTGGAGCCCCAGAGGGACGCCGCCTCGGTGGGACGGGCGCCGGTACAGAACGAGGTGATTGACCATGTTCACCACGAAATCGACTCATTGCGCGCAGAACTGGCAATCGCAATCCCTTTCATCCCCTCACTCCAAGGGCAGTAGCAACTCGAAGGTGAACTGTGCCCTTACTTCCCACCGTCGGTCACAAGACCCTCTCCATGCGCTTCATCACCGCGCTGATGTACCTCGCGCTGACGCTCGGCGGCGTGACGATGGTGTATCCCCTCCTCATCACGCTTACGGCGTCGGTCACCAATTCGTATGACTACGAGGAGTTCGGCGTCTTCCCGAAGTACCTGTTCAGCCGGGAGGAGCGATACAAGAAGTTCCTCATCGAGAAATACTTCGACCGTCCCTTCAATCTGTTCGCCTCCAACTACGACCTGCCTTCGGAGTGGAACGCCTACTGGGACCTCCGCCAGCGACCGGGTGTGATGAAGAACCAGTTGAGCATCTTCGGCAGCGAGAAGACCCGCGGACCGCAACTTAGGGCGATTGCCGCCGACTACGATGCCTTCATGAAGCAGTTCGACTCCGAGTGCCAGCTTGTGCTGATGCAGCGGTTGTCCCAGGGAGCGCACCGAGAGTTCCTGAAGAACAGATACGAATCGAGGGTTGACTCCAGTCTCAAGGGCAAGGCGCGAGAGCCCGCGGCGCTCGACCTGATGGCGGCGAACACGGGTGAGGGCAAGTTCTCCAGCTTCGAATACATCACCTACGACGTCGAGAAGAACTTCCCCTTCCATGTGCAGCGCTGGTTTCCCGAGGACGTGGTTCGCTATGGCAACTACCTCGACTACATCCAGTCGCTGCCCTCCGAGTGGAAGATGCCGCAGACGGCGAAGTATATGTGGCTGCTCTACCTCATGGATCGGGGGAAGGACATCGAGGAACTGAACAAGGAGTGGGGCACGAGCCATGCCAGCATCTACAGCGTCGCGTTCCCGTCACGACTGCCGAACAGCCCCAACCTTCGGGCGATGTGGACAGAATTCGTGAAAGAGAGATGGCCGCTGAGATTAGTGGAGTTGCCCTCCGGATTGGGTAACGCCTATCGGGAATACCTCTGGCAACGCACCGGCATCATCGAGAGATACAACCGTCTCTGCGCAACCCGTTACAGCAGCTTCGCGGAGATTCCTTTCACGCAACGATTCCCGCGCGAGCCGCTCGTCCGGAACTACTGGGTAGACTTCGTGCTCTCGCAGGTTCCGATTAGCGAGTGGAGACTTCTGACGGCGGAGGAGGTCTATCGGGAGTTCTTGCTGAAGAAGTATGGCAACGTCGGGGCGCTTGACGTTGCTTACGGCTGGCAGGTCGCTTCCTTCGACGACATCAACTTCCCCTTCAAGGAGATTGACTACCAGCAGTTTGTTGCCAACGAGTCGTTCTTCACCCGCTTCTTCCTGACCTTCAACTACTCCGAGGTCCTCAAGTTCATCACCACGCGTGGGCGGTCGCTGTTCAATACGGTCGGGCTCGTCGCCCTCACGATTTTAGCGACGCTGACCGTCAACCCCCTGGCGGCATACGCGCTCAGCCGCTTTCAGTTGAAGGCGACGCAGAAGATTCTAATCTTCCTGCTGGCGACGATGGCCTTCCCGGCGGAGGTCGCCATGATCCCCAACTTCCTGCTGCTGCGCGACCTGCATCTTCTGAACACCTTTGGGGCGCTGATCCTGCCCGGACTCGCCAATGGTTTCTCCATCTTCCTGCTCAAGGGATTCTTCGACAGCCTGCCGCAGGAGTTGTTCGAGGCGGCGACCATTGACGGCGCGAGCGAGTTGAAGACCTTCTGGCGATTGACCTTGCCTCTCACCAAACCGATCCTCGCTGTCATCGCCCTCAACGCCTTCATCGCTGCGTATGGCGGGTTCATGTGGGCGTTCCTCGTCTGCCAGAATGAGCGGATGTGGACGTTGATGGTGTGGATCTACAAATTCAACCTGATGCCCGGCACGCAGCCCTACATGGCGATGGCCGCCTTCGTCCTCGTCTCCATTCCAACGCTGCTGGTTTTCCTCTTCTGCCAGAACATCATCCTGCGAGGGATTGTCGTGCCGCAGATGAAGTGAGGACCCAACTACCGCTGTCGACGAGGGTTATTGACTCCAATGCCGGGACGGTCGTATACTCCCGTCGATACGGTCATCCTTCAACATCGCTCGGAGAGACGATATGCAGTCAGGCAGGATCAATTGCGCTTGGAATTCCATACTTCGGCCACGCACATTGCTGCTGCTCTGGCTGGTCGCAATCGCGGCCCCGTTGTGCCCTGCCCAGACGCAGAAAGAAGTTAGCTTCCAGCTCTGGTTGGAACAGAGAAACCAGCTCGTCAAGGATCGTGACCTCGTCGCCTACTACGATTTTCAGGAAGGCTCGGGAGAGACCCTGAGGAACCAGGCAAAGTCGAATTCGGGTCTGGAGGGGGTGATTCACGGCGCGACCTGGGACAAGGGCAGGTGGCCGGGGAAGAAGGCGCTTCGGTTTGACGGAGACGACTACGTCGAGATCCCCGACAACCCCAGCCTGTGGACCCTTGACCGCAAGCAGGGAGGAACCGGGGAGCTTACAGTGGAGGTGTCACTGTTCCCGAGCGCGACCGGCGAATCCGGGATTGTCGACAAGTTCTCCGAAGGCTGGGGGAGGGGAACCCCCTATGCCCTGTGGATCAGCTCCAGCACAGTGATGGGGTGCATCGGCGACGGGGTTGCCGCCCAACTGGTCAAAGATGCTGTCGCCCTGGTGCCGGACGAGTGGGTTCACCTTGTTCTGACGATCGATGATTCGAATCTGAGTTTGTATAAGAACGGTCTCCTTGTGAATCAGGTGGGAAGAACAATCAGACCGGCAGACAACGGGAAGTCGCTTCTCCTCGGGACGATGGTTCCGGGGAAGTTCCACTTCAAGGGGCTTATTGATGAGGTCGTGCTCTTTCGAAGAGCGCTGACGGAGAAAGAGGTCAACCGGCACTTCAGAACGAAGCCGACGGTGACTTTCTTTATCCCTTGACGCCTCGTCTACCTCGTTGTAATTGAGGTCCCGCACCAACGCCCGCAGGAAAGTCGTCGGGCTGTCCTCACTCTACCGCTGTTGCCGTTCCGTAATCGGAGGTTCGTCACCATGCTCAAAGCTGCTATCGGAATCCAGGTCACGCTCGTCGTGGTTTGCGCCGGGTTCTCTCCCGCGCGTGCGGTTGAGGAAACCGAGCTGGAAGTGGATCACGCTTTGACTCTCGAGGTGACGACCCCCCACACCGATTGGGCGCGCCCTTATGCCCAGGGAAAGACGAGCGTGCTGTTCTTTACTGACGCGGAGGACCTTCGACCTCGCGAGTGCGTGGAGCTCATGCAACGATTCGATCTCGAAGCCGAGGCGGTGTTCTGGTCAAAGATCGTGGATTCGGCCAACAGCCACTGGCACGGCGGAGAGCAGGGAGAGGCGAGGATGCTCCGCCTGCTTGACCGAAAATGGGACTGCTTCGTCTTCCTCGAGATGGGCATGGACAAGATGTCAGAAGAACAGCAATTCAGATTACTGAGGCAGGTCGCCGACGGGGCAGGACTCGTGTTCGTCGGCACAGACGACCGGCGCGTGCTCAAGGAACCCAATCGACTGCCGGAGGTCCCCGGGTTCCTGCAAGTGGAGAACGTTCAGGCAGCCTATTCCGTGGGGACGGGCCGTGGGGTACGGCTCACGCAACGACCGTTCCTCAAGTATGCCTTCGGATGGGAGACCGAATATGACCACTGGCAGGAAAGACTCGGTCGCGCGGTACTGTGGGCAGCGGGGAAAGATCCAAAATCCTCTCTGGAATTGACCCCCTATCAGCAACCGGGCAAACGCAATTGCCTTCGGGTCCGGCTGACAGGAACGGCCTCCGGTAAAAGCCTCAGCCTGGAGGCCACGGTGAAGCGCGAGGGTGAAGTGCGCGCCTCGATTCGCCACCAGTCGATCTCAGTGGAAGGTCCGCTGGAGCTTGCCTTGCCCTACTTCCCCGAGGGGAGTTACCATGTCGACGCGCGAGTGATTGGCGGCTCAGGAGTGGAAACCTGGGGAACGACGGAGTTCCGCGTTCAAGCCAGCCGCTCTGTCGCGAGAGTGGACTTCGAGAGAGATTGGGGAGAGGTGGGAGGTTTCTGCAAAGGTCTTGTGGAGCTATCGGGCGGTAAACTGAGGAATGAGAAGCTGCAGGTGCGCCTGCTCGACAGGCATCGCAGGGAGATGCAGCGGCGCGAGATCGCGTCTTTCGATTCCCGTGTCCCTTTCCAGTTCCACCTGAAATCGTGGATGCCGATGCTTCTTGCGGTAGACGCTGTGCTCTTCAGCGATGGCAAGGAGATGTCCCATGCCTGGTCCTACTTCCGCGTGACCAAACGCAATCGAGGCAGGTTCAACCTGATGA
>JACQGJ010000310.1 GCA_016199605.1 Armatimonadota bacterium
GCGGAACAGACAACACATACTCGAACTTGCCCTTCCCGATCAGAGAGAGCAGGTGGTATGAGGCTCCCCGTCTTGACCGAAGTGCAGCAACCAGAACATTGGTATCGATCACGATTCTGGGCAGTTTCATCTGGAGGTAATTTAGAGGACATGATGTGGAATGTCAATCTCCTGCTTGCCTGCCTTCTTCCCTACTCGCCTCCTGCCCCTGTCCAGCGCCATTGCCCACAAATCCATGCAGCCGACATGCGTGTCGTGAGGATTGACGTGCTCGGGCCGGATTGACCGCCACAACTAAGGTCTGTATAATCCTGCCGCGATTGAATTGAGTTCACCGAAGACGAACCTGTGAAGGGGAGGTAGAAGAATGGGAACCCTGTGGAATCTGGCTGTTGCGCAAGATACAAGGCAGTTCCTCGATTTCGAGGCGGCCGACAAACTTACCCACGAGCTCAAAGCAGAACTCCGAAGCCTTGCACGACAACCCGTCGCTGCCGCCACAAATCCCTGGGACCATGAGTTGGCGCAATCGGTCAGTTCCTTGCGCGGTGAGCTTTCCAGTCTGGGCTACGGAATCGACGATGTGGTGGATGTTATCGGGGACCTGCGGACCGATCTCAACAAAGGCATCATGGGGCTCGGTGCTCTGTTCGAGTGGGGGATGACCAAGACCATTGGGCTGCTGGAAGAGAATCAGACTGCGATCTACGAGACACGTGATCTGCTGAAGTATCCCAAGAGGACCGCAGCCAACGAAGAGCGCGAAAACGCACAACTCGCCTTGAGGAATGCCGGGAATAGCGAGGAGGATTCAGAGCGGGAACACTGGTTGGAGTACGGTTTGAAGTTCTACGCCACGTCGGCGGAGAATTACCCCTTTGATTACACCGTCCATCTTGATATGGGTAAGCTGCTGCTACTGGAATGCAACAAACCGGAGGAGTCGCTGCCCTCCTTTCGCAAAGCTGCCCGCACTGCGCAGACGTCCGGCGACGTGGAATTCGAGAGCAAGGCGCATTTCTTCGCGGGTAGAGCTCAAGCACTCTTGGGGAACTGTGAAGAAGCATACAAGGAGACAAGTCGGGCGTTGGAATTGCAGCCTGATTCGCAGCTATTGGCCTATGAATGTGCCAGATACTGCGCCTTGACTGGTCGCATGGAAGAGTGCTCCAAGCACGTTGAGTCTATTGTTCGTGCCAACGCGATTGGGGGGAGAGTGACACTTGCTGAGGCAGAGGCGTGGTGGGCAAAGGTACAGAGCGATGATGATTTCAATCCAATGGAAGGCACTTTGGAGGAGTTGCTTCGAAAACTCGCGGGGGATGCCAATTCCAGACTCCAGAACCTATCCGCCTATGCCCGGCAAGCAATGGGCACGGCGACGAAATCGGAGAATATGGTTGCATGCATAGTGGTGCCTGCGACCGCTAATCTTGTTCTTCTCAACGATCGCCTCTCGGAACTCGTGAACTTCGATAGTCTTTCCTACTTCCAATACTTCGCGGCCATCCACCATGCAGGGGAATTAGTCAGATCAGCCATGAATGAGGCGAAGATGTCTCTGACATTGGGAATCAGCAAACTGAATCAACTGATCAGCGAAGCAGAGCAAAGAATGTGTGCGGAAATTGAGGAGGTGAAACAAAGAACCCAGGAGACAATTGATCAACTCGTGAGCCGAAAGAAAGAGATAGATGACCACGGGAGTGCGCTTTTCGGACTGTTCATGTCGTTATTGATGTTCGGTGGTATTGGTGCAGCGTTCTCTGGCAGAGGATTCGCCATGTTCGGATGGATCTTGGGTTTGTGGCTTGTCTTTGTGCTAATCACAGCAGGTCATGCTCGCAGTCGGAAGTCACTGCTGGATTCAGAAATGCAGAATCTTAAAAGGATGGTTCACAAACCAGACGATAGTACGGTTACCGAAATGAACCAACTGCGCGCAAAGATGCAGGAGTTGGAACGCGCCCTCAGTCGTGTCGAGAGCGGAGGGTTTCTTTGAGGAGATCGGATTATGCCGGGGCAGAAGGGCCGCATCTTCAATCTTTCCCGGTCCCCACAGTGATAGCGCCTAAAAGCAGCATTCAGCATAAGGAAAGGAAGATGGCCATGCAACTCATAGGACCCGAAGACAAAAAGCTCCCGTTCCCAACAAAGACCCTTCAGATTGGCGGCCGCACCGTGGAGGAGTACCTCATACCGGAAGACAAGAAGGCGGAGGTCCTGGAGCAACTCTACATCTTCGAGGACGTGCCTTCCCTGGAAGAAGAGCGTTACGACTTGCACGAGGGGAAGAAGTTCCGGGTCGGGGACTACCGGGTGACGTGGGAGCATGGACAGAACTGGCTGATGAGTCCCTACTACGAGTCGAGCGGGGGAAGTGTGATTGACTGGATGCCCGCCGACTTCGGACGGAAATCTCAACGCAAAGCCGCGAAGGCGCAAAGACGCAAAGGGGGTTGACGGAATCTCGCTTTGCGGCTTCGCGGCTCTGCGCCTTTGCCGTGCGTGAAATCCCCCAAGTGGAGAGAACGACTATCTCGTCTGTGAGAGCAGGTCGGCATCAAGGAGGTCTTGTGGACGCCCGGAGGCGCGCTTTGCCGTGATGAGGTCCTCCTTGGAAATGAATGCGACCGTGAGTCCGTCGAAATCCACTTCAGTTCGCCTCTGCCAGGCCCCTTCAAAGTCGAGTCCCGGTATCCCCATGAGCACATCCACCCGAACCGGCGGGATACCCATTTGGAAGAAGCAGCCTTCTTCGGAGAAGTCGCCTTCAGTCAGTCCGGCCAAAGGCGCGCCAAATTCCCGCAGGGATCGAAACACGGCGGAGGCGTTATGAGGATCGGTGCTGATCCAGAGATCGAGGTCTTTGGTGAAGCGCGGTTCTGCGTGCTGCACGACGGCATAGCCTCCGATGACCAGATATTTAACTCGATTGTCGTTGAAAATTCTCAGCAGATCGCTGAAGTCGGAGTTGACGAACATCAATCCCCTTTACCTTGCAGGCGTGGATCGCCAGTTCCCAGGCGGCCTGAAATCGCGCCTCAGGCGACTGGCTCTGCCAGAATTGAAGATCAAAGGACCTGTCCAGATCTTCAAGGCGTCCCCTGCGTTCAACGATAGTGTCTTCCATGGCGGATGAATTATAGCATAAAAGCCCCTGCGCGTTTATCCGAAAAAAGGTGACTTGCAGAGCCGGAAGGCAGCGGGTATGATGGGGACGAAATTCGGCAAAGGGGCCTTGTACTGAGCGGCGTCCAGTTGGGATCCGAGGAGGTGAGTGGCATTGTGAGTTCAGTCATGGAACGTCCGCAGAGAGACAAAGTGCATGGGTTTGAACGGCAGGCGCGTCTGGCAAGTTTGAAGGGAGAAACACTGGAGGTGCAACCCGACATGGCAGGTGTGCTTGCCGACTATCTCCGTGAATCTCTGGCTGTCGCCGAAGATCAGGCGTGGTATTGGACCGAACAGTGGCAAGCGGGGGAGCGGGAGTCTGAGGCTGATCTGGCTGCCGGCCGGTTCCAGGTTTTCGAGTCTATGGAGGATCTGATCCAGGACCTGGCATGGCCGGAATGAGGTATGTTCGCACGGAGCGGTTTAAGAAGGCGGCATCTGAGCTGCCTGCCGAGATCCAGGCCAAGGCTCGCAAAGCATTCAATAGTTCCCGTGTCACATCTTCTTCTATCATTTTACGCCCTCTCCTCGCCTCCCCAACCTCACCAAGCTTGTGCTATACTCACCGCCGGGAAGACGCAGGATTACTGAAGGCTGACGACATCCATCAGGAGGACCAGTGCCATTGACCGAGATGATTCACAATGAAAGATTCGGCCGCCGCTCTGCAAAGGCGACGCGCAAGGTGCTCGCCTCGCTTGTGTTCTTAGCGGCCTCCACCCTGGTGCCAAGTGCAAAGGCATTCGCTCAGAACCTGCTGGTCAACGCTGACTTCAGACAGGGCAAGCCTGGCGACGCCGGTTTCGGTTGGACTCTGGATCTGGCCAAGGGACAGAAGAGCGAGTGTACGGTGGTCCAGGGACGCAAGCCAGGGACCACGGCCCTCCGCTTGTACAATGACGAACTGGGCGCCTCTTTCGTCAGTCAGGAGATCAAGGTTCGCCCAGGGAGGTGGTATCTGGCGGAGGTCTGGGTCAACACCGAGGGGATGGCAACCTTCGACTTCTCGCCCACCATCAGTCTGAAGGGCGGTTCCGGCGTGTCCGGCGACACGTGGATCTACGATTCCTTCAACTGGCCGCAGAAGGGATGGCGTCGCCTCAACGCCATCGCTCACTTGGCGGAGGATGACCAGATCTCTCTGAAGATAGGCGGCGGCGGAATCGCCCGCGCCGGCGGGGGCTGGAGCGGCGACCTGGTCTTCTCCGATCCGGTAGTGCGGGAGTGCAGCCTTGTCGAGGCCGCCAGTCGTTATCCCTCGGTTCACAACCGGCATCCCGCTCTGTATGGCATGGGACCGGACCCTGTGCGCAACCAACAGGGATACATGCTCCAGCGCGGTGATGTGTGTCGCGTGGCGCCCGGATTTCCGAACCCACTTTACCTCTTCGGTAGGAGAAATAACGAGGCTTTGGAGGCTCGTGTCTCTCTGGCGCTTCCTCCGGGGGTGCGTTTCGCGAAGCCGGAGGGCAGAAAGGACACGGTCGTCGTTTCCGACATGTCGAACGGATTCCAACGCGTTGAGCTTCCGGCGAACACAAACGAGTTGATCGTGGACACGGACCTCAAGCCCGGTGAAGAGGCTGTAGGGTACATCCAGTTCGAGTGGAGCGGCGGATACCAGTGCCCCGCGCCCGTGCGGTTCGTGGGCATACCCAAGCCTCGAATTCGCTCACCGAAGCGAGCCATGGTGACCCTCGGGATCGGCAGTGGCAACTTCTTCCACTGGAACGACGACGAGGCGGCCCTGGTCCGGGATCTGAAGGGTTTCGGGTTCAACCACCTGGAGTTCTGGGGCGGGGACCCACGCGGGTTCTACAAGAACGGCATGTATGGCATCACGGCCTGGGGCGGCGGCCCCCGGGTGCAGGAGAAGAACCCCGAGGCTCTGGCAGTCACGTTGGATGGGAATCCCTGTCAGGAAGACCTGATATCCCCTTCGTACCGCGGTCCCGCGCTGCAACCCTTCATCGACCGCATCAGAGACACGGCGAAGTACAGTTCAGCTCTCACGCTCGATGACGAAAACTACGGGTGTTCCGCTCAGAGTCCGGTCATCTGTTTCCATCCCCGCACCCTCGAACGCTGGAGCAAGTGGGTCTCCGAACACGATCCGAGTCTGGCAGGAGTGGAGCCCAGGGTTTTCGCCAGGCAGCCTCATAAGTACCGCAAACACTATGACGCATGGCTGCAGTTCCGCTGCGACCTGTTCGCGGAGATCTACGGGATCATGCGTGACGAATTCCACAAGGCGGTCAAGGCGAGCGGTGTGAAGACCACCGAGCGCCCGATGCTGGGCGCGTATGTCGGCGACAGTCCCGTCCACGGTCTGGAGTCGAGCAAATCC